>JAQVZQ010000118.1 GCA_028708095.1 Dysgonamonadaceae bacterium | reverse complement strand
GAGTAATCGCATATAGGCTCGTTTTTTTTTAAATGAGTTTAAGTTATATATGAAGAGATTGATGCATTAATTTATTAGTTTTGTACAACTGTTTACTTATTAAAGACTGAATCTACTTAGAAAAGTCATTTTCACTCATTCCCGCCCCTGAATCCCTTAAAGGGGACTTTAGCAGAGTGCTGATTATTGGACTTTCCTTTTAGGGTCAAAGAGCAGAAAAAGACTAATATTCAGCATTTGAGGGTTTTCGGAGTGGACTCATGACTTTATAACAAGGGTTTTCTGTTAGGCACTAACTAAGAATATTAAATTAAGAAGAAGATAAACATAGTATAAACAAATATTAATTAGAGTGGTATGAAAAAAGTAGTATTAATTCGCCATGGACAAAGTACATGGAACAATGAAAATAAATTTACTGGCTGGACAGATGTTGACCTAACCGAACTGGGAGAACAAGAAGCTGCTGATGCAGGTAAATTATTAAAGAAAGAAGGATTCTCTTTTGATAAAGCTTACACTTCGTATCTCAAAAGAGCCGTTAAAACATTGAACATTGTTTTAGATGAAATGGATTTAGATTGGATTCCTGTTGAAAAAACATGGCGTCTTAACGAAAAGTCTTATGGTATGTTGCAAGGTTTAGACAAAGCTGAAACAGCTGAGAAATATGGCGAAGACCAAGTCTTGATATGGCGCAGAAGCTTTGATGTGCCTCCTGCTGCACTTGAGGAAGACGATGAGCGCTCTCCTTGGATGGACAAAAGATATAAAAAAGTAGACCGCAAAGATTTGCCTTTAACCGAATCATTAAAAGAGACAGTTGAACGTATTCTTCCATATTGGGAAAACGAAATTTTGCCAAGCCTCAAAGATAATGACGAAATTATTGTTGCAGCCCATGGTAATAGTTTACGTGGTATAGTAATGCACTTGAAAAATATCTCAGAAAAAGATATTTTAAGCCTTAACATTCCCACTGGTATTCCTTATGTATTTGAGTTTGACAAAGACTTGAATGTGGTAAAGGATTACTTCCTTGGCGATCCCGAAGAAATTAAAAAACTAATGGACGCAGTTGCTAACCAAGCAAAAAAATAAAGGTAGATTGTAAAGCGAAATACCGTTTACAATAATGCAATTTGATAAACAACACCTTTACAGTGTAGGCTGTATTGGTGTTGTTGTTTTTATTATATACATTGAAAATTGGGTGAAACTAATCATACAAAATCTTGACTTTGACACTGGAACATCCAAAACAATGTCCTTGAAAATGATAAAAGTATCGAAATCAGAAGTAAAATGTAATAATGTCACTCCTTGCGGAGTTTCGGCATAGTTCTATACTATTTGCTATAATAATTTCAGCCCTTTTGGGCTTTAATGCTGAACTAAAGAGGGGGTAGGAGCAGTCGCTGGCGCAAGTCTCCTGACTTTGTGCCTACAAATATACTACACGAAGTCACTGGTTGAGAAGACCAGCACCAGCGGTGAAATAATATATAGAAATCAAAATTCCGCAAGAGATATTATTGTTGTTACAAATAATAATTTATTAATGCTGAAACCCCAGATAGTGGTGGCATTTTTCTGATTATTTATGTCTTAAAAATAATGATAGAGAATGATTGAAATCAATTGTTTTCAAAAAAAATTTTTGTTTGTTGTGGGGTATCTATTTATCTTTGTTTTTTATAAAACAATTACAAACTATGTATGATTAATTATAATGCTCATCATTTATTCTTTACACAATTAATTTCAACACTTTATCTGTTTATAAAGTACCTATTTGCATTAACTTGACAATTATGAAAAAAAACATATTACTTCTCATATTCCTTACTATAATATTTCAATCTTGCGATGAAGAGATAATTGCTTCGCTCACCCTCAATCAAACAGAATTCACAATTCTTGAAGCGGGTGGTTCGCAGTTTATTTCTTTCGAATCAAACGTAGATTGGACTGCAAAATCGTCTGAAAACTGGTGCATCGTCTCACCATCCAGTGGAGATGCATCAACTAAAGGAACTACCATTACCCTCACTGAAAACGAAGCCTTTGATAATAGAGCCTGCACGGTAACAATTACTGCTGGCAGTTTATCCCAGACAATTGATGTTAAACAGAGTGGCAAGACAGGTCTACTTCTCACGCAAGATAAATACGACCTTAGCAATGATGCTACTACTATTGAAGTTGAGGTAAGAGCTAATGTCAAGTTTGATGTAACCATCTCTGACGAATGGATTAAAAAAGTTTCCACGGAAGGTGCCTCTTCAAAAAAAATAACATTCAGCATTGCTAAAAATGAATCTTATGACAATAGAGAAGGTTCCATTACCATAAAGCAAACAGATGGAACATTGGCCACAAACATTAAGGTATTTCAATCTCAAAAAAATGCGATCATTCTTTCCACAAAAACTTACAATTTATCAAGCCTTTATCATACCCTGCAAGTTGAATTGAAAACGAATGTAGATTTTAAAGTAATCATTCCCGATGATGCTAAGAAGTGGATTTCTCAACCAGACACCAGGGCATTAAGAAACGAAACACTCACATTTTATGTTTCCACCAACAATACAGGTTACGATGATCGTACAACTGAGATTTATATAAAAGACAAAGCTACAGAGCTTCAAGACACGCTTACCATCAATCAGGAGGCTGTCAAAGAAGATTTAGTTGAAGAGGCTTGGTTTATGAGAAAAACAAATGGTAAGGCTGAGAAGTTCTTCGCAATAGGAGGTTGGAATATTCCTGGATATGTGAATGCTCCAGAAAAATATGATCCCACAGATCGCACTGATGCAGAAATATTTAAAACCCAAACACGTAATTTAAATATAGTCTTTACGCGTCATCCCCTTCAAAAAGATTTTATGTCAGAAGATGGTAAGATACTCATGACAATAATGCCTCATTCATTCACATGGTTGTATATGAGTAAACTGTCAGATCCAAAGCTAAGTTCATCAATAGGGGGCGAAAGAGGATATTATAGAAACCAATATTTAAAAAAGGCTGTTGATGACACGAAATTTATACAAGAGCTTGATAATGCTATTAAGAAACACATCAACAGCGATTTTCCAAATGCCGAACGTGGCTACTCCCCATTTGATGAGGTTGCACAACACATGCACATTGACAATTATCATGTACCAAACGTTTATGGAGATAAGGTGTATGAGAGATTAAAAGTATATGATCCCGATGCAATTGTGTATATCGATTTAGCAGGCAATGGTAAAGGAGCCACCTCTTTGTTCGAAAGGAGGTACCTTAAAACGCACACTTCTATGCCCAAAGACCCTCCTTATGATGCTGTGAGTGAGTCTGCGAGGGCTTATGCTTTGTGGGCAAGAACTCAGGATGGTGTTGATCCATTGCAAGTATTTCGTGAAAGATATGATGGAACGCCAGTATATCAATATAACGGTAATGTTTCAACCGGAACCCCCTATACAACCAATGAATTGAGGTCTTTTCATTACGAAAATGTAAAGTTATTTGCAGAAGATTATAAAGGCAATGGCAATGTTTTTGGTATTAATGCATATCGAGACTTTCATGCCGACCCCCGCTTGGTGGGTATAACGGTGGATGCCATTAGAGCAGGTTTGGGAGACCCCACTATTCCAATATGGTTATACTTTGATGGAAATGGTTATGCAAAATCAAGCTCCATGTCAACTGCAAACTACATTAAAGAACTTGAATGTCAATTGTACACCTCAATCATTCATGGTGCAACAGGCATTTTTTTCTGGAATACCAATAATGGAACTACTACTGTTTGGGATGCTTTGCAGCCCTCTTTGGAAGTAATGAAAACCCAGATACCTATCTTTAAATCAAAAACATTAGAAAAACGCAACGTTGACGATTTGCACATCATGATCAAGCAAGATGATAAAGGTCAAAAATACATTCTTGCAACAAATACAAGTAAAACCAATGCTGTAACTTTTAGTATTGATAATGTTGCTAAGAACAGTTTGGCTCCGTTAGAGGTGTATGTTGCACCGTTTTAGGTAGGTTGTTTTTGATAGTGGCACTCGTTTGCGCCGATTTATGAATCGGTGTGCTGCGAATGCTATTACTCATTAGCGAGGAGATATAAAAAAGATGCTGCTAATTATTGAAAAGAGACGCCCTGTAGGACGTCTGTACAGGCTCAATATTGGACAAGCGGGTATGGTTGATAATGGTTTACCCTGTGAAATAAATCAAAGATTTAATGCGTAGCATTATTTCATGGGGTGAAGCGTTTTTAACGCAACAATAAATTGTAAAAGCTACATCTTTAAACATTTGCAATGCGAATTTATTGTTATAAACAATTGACCATTAGCCCCTCGTTGCAAACGAGGGGCAGGCTGAAAATGCTGTGTGCACCATTTGCGGCGAAAAAAAATCAGTGTTCTGCTGGCGCGGATATCCTTCCGTGCCATTGATGATGGAAAGTTGGTGTAGATGAATATTTGGATGAGCTATATGAAGAAACAGATGCTACTGATTATTGAGAAGAGACGCCCTGTAGGACGTCTGTACAGGCTCAAGATTTGGCACTGGAATGGTTGATAGTGGCATTCACATCTCCTGTATAATATAGAGGCTTCTCATAATTGTCGCAGATGAATAATCTACCTGCGAATATTGTCCAAATCATTTTCAATTTTCAACTTTCAATTAATAAAAAAAAGCCCCACCACACTCAATGAGGCTTCTTTTTAAATAACAATGCAATGACTAATCCCCTGCTGGCGCGGATATTTATCCGTGCCATCGATGATAAACAATCATGCACTCTACGCATCTCCACCACCATTACCTGTCGCCCCATCCCCTTCAGAAGGCTCTCCTCCCTCAGGTTCAGTTCCGGGGTCTGGGTCAGGCTCAATAGGTGTCTCCCCATCAATTGGATCTTGTGGGTCGTTGTTCAAACCATCATCACCATCATCTTCTCCCTTTGCTTTGCGTTTGTTGTTGGCGTTGCGAATGGAGATAGAGGTGCGAACCATCCCTGTCAATTGATTCAACTCGTTGATTAATGGTGCAAAATCAACCTGATCTTCTGGCACTGTGCCATCTTCCGATAAAGTTGCAACCAATGAGGCTACCTTCAAAGGCATACCTTTTAGTACGGAATTAATAATAAATTATTTACAAAGAGCAATCACTTGTTTTTGTGTGTTTTAGATAACATTTGGGTTTTTCAAAATATTAAAAGATCGCATTTTTTAAAGCCATTATCTTATATGGCACAAATATAAGTATAATCGTAAAGCGAATATTCGAAATAACGAATTCTCAAATATATTTATTCGGAAATTCATAAAAGCAAGTATATGAGGTTGATGCGATGGGTAAATTGCAGTGAGCAGTTGAGGTAATGTAGGGACAAGTCGCGACTAATAGATGAATATAAGTGAAATAAAAAACGATATAAGATATTGCCTCTAACAGCTAACAGTATTTGATTTAGTTACTCTGACTCTCTCTCTCTGCATATTCTGCGGCTGACGCAGTTCTTCTGGTATGTGTCGGCAAGCGTTGATGGTGATTATTGTGTTTTTTTAAAGGATGAATAGGAGAAGCGCAAAACGTTGATGAGGCATTTGGTGGATACGTTTGTCATATTTAAAGGATACTGCTTGCTGTGGCGATACATTTCTGCGCAATTGCAGGGATAGGTAGGAACCATGTTACTTGGTAAATAATAAGACAAGCAGAGATGCATATATTATTGTTAAATAAAAAGAATGCGCCTTTGTTTGTTTTGATTAATGTATAGCTTCATTGTTAGTCCATTAACCGCTTGTAATTATGCATTGTTCCACCTTTAATTACACTAAAAAAATAATTCTTTTAAAATCTGATGCAACGTTTTCGCATTATCTTCATCTATTAGGGTGTAGAGTAGAAACAGAAACAATTTAATTCATTAATAAATAAAGAATAAAACATTATGAAAATTTTTAGAAACTTGTTGTTCTTAACTTTAGGTCTTGCTGTTTTTGCAAGCTGTAGTAGTGATGATGAGAAAGTAATTCCAGAAGGAGAGAAAAGCCCAGTGCAGGTTGTTTTAAGGTCGATCATAAGCAACGATGTTGAGACGTATAAAGCTGAGGTTAACCCATTAAACTTAGAAGCGCTGTATATGAATATTGCTGAAATAGAGTTTGAGATATCAGACGAAATGGAAGATGTGTTACCTGGAGGCGACAAAGTGTATACCGACGTTGAGTTAAAAGGTCCATTCCCTATTAATCTTTTATCAAAAGAAGTGCAAAACGGGCTAACGTTGTCAACTACAAAAGTACCTAACGGAATTTACGATGAGATTGAATTTGAATTTGATGTTTACAAAGGCGAGCATAAAGGTTTTGAAAATCTATTAGGAAACACCATTTATGCATCAGGTAGTTTTGATTTAGGTGAAATTGTTATTCCTTTTGTAATTAAAAGCAAAGAGGAGATGGAAGTTGAGTTAGAGTATGAAAACGAGCCTCTTGTTCTTGACGGTAGTAGCTCTAAGATTTTTATTGATATAAACTTAGATAAAGTAGTATTAGAATTGATTAATAATGCAGCTGTTGACTTTGCAGGTGCTACAAAAGAAGAAGACGGTTCTATCTTAATTGATAAAAACACAAACTCAAACATTCTTAAAAAGTTTGAGAAAGCTCTTGAAATGGCGTTTGAAGCTATAGAAGACGCTCACGAAGATAAGAATTAGGAGATAAGAGGGGTTAAGAATTGAAGTTCGCAATTCGATAACTATATTATCTTCACTGCACCCAAGGATAGGTTGCAACTTGTTCTTGGTTGATAATAGTAAAAGAGTCGCATATATTGTTATGATATAGTGCGTCTCTTTTTTGTTTTAACTGCAAAATAGTGAGCAGTAAACAGTTAATTCGAGAAACTTATTACTTTTCACTTACCACATTTTCAATTCAACGCTCACAGAGCGATCTAAACGGACAATACTCACAATTCTTCGCATTATCAGTCTGAGTAAAAGGAATATCTTTATCGAACAGTTCAGCAATCTTATCATTGAAGAGCGCTTCAAACTCATCAAAGAAAAGTGAGATATCGTTTATATCCTCCTTCTTAAATGTGATGGCAGAAGTAAAGTTTTGAAATGAAGTTCGCAGATAATAGATCGATGGGGATAACATTTTCCCTGGTTGCACAATATTATAGAAGAAAGCATAAATGAATACTTGTAGAATGGGTCTGGGCCGATTACTCTTTGACCCATCAAATAGGTCTTCCATGAGATTAAAATTCAATTCGCCCTTTCCTGACTTATAATCTATGATGCGTGTAGTACCATTTTTCTCATCAATGCGGTCGATGCTGCCTTTGAAGTTGACAGACAAATGATCATTTACTTTATGCTTCTCCTTAAATCTCATCTCCGAGTCAATATAGTTGAACGGTGCTATGCTGGCATCAATCTTAAGTATCTGTTTGATGTACTTCCTCAAAGTTTCACCCACCAAATAATTGTTACCTTTCAGTGGTTTTGGTCTATCGGGTTGTTTGGTGTATAGTTTGGCAAATGCCTGTTCCAGCTTGGCTGTAAGAAAAGCATCATTCTTGCGAATTTCGTTCAATGTAGAGACATTCACGGTTGATCCTTTGTATCGGTCATAGATAATCTGCATAATCATGTGCAGTATAGAACCGAAAATGGCATATTCAATGGATTCTTCCACCTCGTCCTCTTCAGAAAGTTCCTCAACATGCATCAAGTAAAAACGCAATGGACAATCAATATAGTTGTTGAATGACGACGCAGACAATGCACCGTCACCACCAGCAAGAAACTTACTCAACTTCTCCCACACCTCACCAGTTTTCTGCACAACAATCGCATCAGACAGCGGAGCTTTCACTTGATAAGTAAATAGCCGTTCATTTATATTGAACTTGTCAGGATAAAGGTACTTTATTTGATAGAAATACCTACTTACTTCACCCGATTGCGAACCCTCTGAACGCGTATCATAAAGTAAGTACACATTCTTGGCGCGCGATATCATGCGATAGAAATGATAAGCAAAAATACTATCCTGAAATTCGTAGGTTGGCATATCAAAACCTTTACGCAACGTGTAGGGTATAAAAGAATTGGAAGATTTTTTGATTGGGAATGCTCCCTCGTTCATCGATAAGATGATTATATTCTCAAAATCCAATGCCCGCGTTTCCAAAACGCCCATAATTTGCAACCCTGACAATGGTTCGCCACTAAATGACACACTGAGTGAAAGAGCCAAACGGTCTAATAGTTTAAAATAAGTATCAAATGTCATTGATACAGTTGCGTTTTTCAGTGTCTCTTCCAGTCGGGTGATGGTTTTGTAATATTGAACAACAAATTCGCGTTCCAAATCCATCGACTCCACATCATATACCTTTTCATCGGTATCTGTCTCCTTTTCTTCTTGCTTCTCTTTGGTTAAATATCCATACAATGAAGTGAGCACCAACTTTAGATAATCAGATATATCCTGCCATTTTTCGATGGGGCGGAATATAAATTGCAATAAGGGGTGAGATTGCAAGTCATCTTCGGGAACCATCACCTGATTGTTGGCAAGTATATGCGATTTTAGTTTTTCTCCTTCAGATTTTGCAGCAATCTTAAACAATGAATTATTGAGTATCGAAATTACATAGCGGAAGTAATAATACCTTTTGCCTTCTGTAATGCGCACCTTTCTTTGTGCATCAGCCAAGTATTTGATGAGTCCCGATATCGCAGAGTGAGATAAACTATATCCCATAGTAACATTGATTCTATCAATAGATTCGGGCACAGAATATAAAACAGGCAGCAACAGACCTTCATCTGGTAATACAATTGCAGTATTAATTGCTTGCGATGGATTATCGATTTTCTGCTCGGCAATCAATCGGTCAAGTATCGAAGTAGCATGTTTTGCTTGTCCCACTCCTGAGGGTATTCCCATGATTTCAACATTGATCTTATCATCAAAATTGTTTGATTCAATTGTCTGTTTTGATGGAAACAACGTCTTATTCCGTTCTACCCAAAGCGAAGCTTTATTGGTAGGGTCTACAACAAAAGGTGACTCATAGTCCCAATAGAAATCAGCGTTGCCCTTTGCTTTCAAATGTTGCAGCAATTTTATCTCGGATGTTGACAAAGCATGCAAACCCACAAATACAATCTCACCGTCAGGTAGATTGGTGAGTTCATCACTCTTGGCTTTCTCTGCAACCTCTCTGTATATCATTCCCTGATATGCCAACCCATTTGCTTGCAATTCATCTTTAAACTGAGCATAGAGAGGTGATAGCACTTGCCACGTTTCTATAAATTCTTTCTTAGTATTACTATTCTCATAAGGCATAAAGTTAGTCCAAAACTGACGAATGGCTGCAATTTGTTCCTCAGAAAGATAAGTAGCATGATCATCAATTGATTTCAGGTCGGTTACATTGGTGAAAAGCTGTGTCGCATCAATCATATATTTATCTACATCATCAAAATCGTTCAACAGCATCTCGCCCCAATAAACGAAATCATCGAATGACTCATCCGATTTACTAATGCTAATGAAAATGTCATACAGCCTTACTAATAGGTCAATTCTATCCACCAGTTGGTAGGATGATAGTTGCTCTATGAACTCATTGATGGTAACTATTTTTGGGGAAAAGAGTGGCTTCGCTGATATTTCAGCTAAATACTTTTGGAAAAACAATCCAGCACGTCTGTTGGGGAAAACAAATGTGTGCATGTATAGACTATCACCATATTCGGTGTAGAATGTTTTGGCGATGCGATATAGAAATGGTGTCATTGCATTGTAATGTGTTTCCACAAATTTAGCAAAACTTATGGAATTACAATATGATAAGAGATAAGGTTTAGTGTTAATTGTATGCTAAAAACTCCCTTATTTCAAGTCTTTGAAAAAAAAGGCATGAACAAGGCTTTAGTTTTTTAAATCAAAGAGCTGACGAACGAAGTAAGAGCAGAGATTAAGCTCTCTATGACTATGCTTCGTAAGAAGAAAGAAGACAAAGTCAATTTACTTAGTAAATGACTCTTTCTTTTATTAACTCTGTAAAGAAGAGAGTAACGTGATACGTTGGACAACGTCGAAATGCACTTTTGCAAAGAGTATAGAAAGTTAATTTGCAATTGCTTTATACCACTCCATCTCTTCATAAGCCTTATTCAAATAAGGCAAATTTTCTTGAGGAATATAAACTGAAAGCCCGCTATGTTTATTAATATCGATATTAATTAGTCTGGGAGTGTTAAGTTTAAAGATGACTGCTTTATCAAGTAGCTCATCTATTTGTGAAACCTGTTCGGTTGTAGCATTCTTTTTAATATAATCACCAAAGTCAAAGAAAACATGTGGTTTACCTTGACGATCATAATATTGCACTTCATCAATTTCTTGCTGACTAAGAATTGGAGCGATTTCTCTCGTCAAAGTTGCCAATGGCTCCATCTCGGATGTGCGCACCAAACTTATAGCTGCAGACTTATGAGCACCTTGCTGACTATTGAAGTAGTCAAAGAAAGCTTGTGCGAAACCCACCAAGTCTGCCTCTGGCTTAAATAGCAAATCAAGCGATGTTTTATAGATAGGTGTAAACCCTGGACTTAACACCTCAGGAGCAGCAGCCAATAAGTAGTCTGTTTTATTGCGTAATGCATAACCAGTTTCAACACTCGACATAAAACACATTTCAGAGGCTATAAAATCAAACATACCATCAGGTAAAGCATCAGCAAAATCTACTAACTCCATCTCTCGCCCTCGATCTTCAAACACTG
>JAQVZQ010000002.1 GCA_028708095.1 Dysgonamonadaceae bacterium | reverse complement strand
GCATATGAAAGTGGGCATAAGATTTTTGGTGAAAGCCGTGTTCAAGAATTAATTGAGAAGCAACCATCTTTGCCAAAAGATATTGAATGGCATTTTGTGGGTCAATTGCAAAGGAATAAGGTGAAGGTCATTGTCCCTTTTATTGATTGTATTCATAGTGTTGATTCTAAAAGATTGCTGCTTCAAATTGAAAAACAAGCTGCGGAAGCTAATCGTGTAATCCCTTGCTTATTGCAAATACATATTGCAGAAGAAGACACTAAAACAGGGTTTTCTGAAAGTGAATGCTGGGATTTCTTATCTAAAGGTAAATGGAGAGAGTGGAAACATGTTCAAATTTCTGGTGTAATGGGTATGGCAACCTTTACTGAGGATGAAAATAAAATTCGAAACGAATTTAAAAGGCTTCATGATTTTTTCAATAAGATAAAAAAACACTATTTCAAGGACGAACCACATTTTAAAGAAATGTCAATGGGTATGTCTTCCGATTATAAAATTGCAGTGAATGAAGGTAGTACTTTAATAAGGGTTGGATCAAATATATTTGGGAAGAGAGAATAGACTTTAATCTAAAGATTTATGTATTTTTGCATAAACCAAAAAAAGAAAATAAAAGATATTTACAATCTGAAACACATAACATACAATGATTAATTTATCAACAGAATATGCAGGATTAAAACTCCGTAATCCTTTGATTGCAGCCAGTAGTGGATTAACAAATTCATTACATAAAATAAAGGAATTGGAAAAAGCAGGAGTGGGTGCAGTTGTCTTAAAATCACTATTTGAAGAACAAATAGATAGTCATTCAGAGAAGCTCAGCCTTTCTTCTGACTATCCTGAAGCAAGTGATTACATCGATGCATATGTGGAAATGAATCATGTTGAAAAATACCTTGACATAATTCGTGAAGCAAAATCTTCTTGCAATATTCCTATTATCGCCAGTATTAACTGCTATAAAGTAGCTCGTTGGATTGATTTTGCTAAAAGCATAGAGGAAGCAGGTGCAGATGCACTGGAGTTAAATATCTTTTTAATTAATACGGGAGAGTATGGTGACAGATACCTTGAAGATTCGTATGTAAAAATTGTACGTGAGCTTAAAAAAGTAATCAAAATACCTCTTATCATTAAGATGGCTCGCACGGTAAGTAATTTACCCGGATTGGTTGAAATGATAAAAGCACTCGGAGCTAATGCTGTTGTATTATTTAATCGTTTTTACCAGTTAGATATTGATATCAATACAATGGAGATAACCTCAGGGTCAGTATTCAGCAACCCTTCTGACTTTAGCGAGACCCTTAGATGGACAGCAATAACATCGGGTTATGTTCCCGACTTTGATATAGCATGTTCTTATGGTGTCCATTCATGGGAAGATAACGTTAAAGGTATTCTAGCAGGCGCAACAGCAATGCAATTATGCAGCGTTTTATATGAGAGAGGATTAGAGGTTATACCCGAAATGCTTACTTGTATGGAGGAATGGATGTCACAAAAAAACTATAAAAGTATTGACCAATTCAAAGGGAAACTAAGTTATGCAAATATACCAAGCCCCGCTTTATATGAACGGGCACAGTTTATGAAGTATTTCTCAAATCATAAGTAACAATTTTTTCTTAGTCCAGCTTTAAAACCACTTTCTCATGAATATACAACAACTTGAATATATTGTTGCTGTTGATAATAACCGCCATTTCTCAAAAGCAGCCGAAGCATCATTTGTTACACAACCGACTTTAAGTATGATGATTCAAAAACTGGAAGATGAATTAGGTGTGAAGATTTTTGATCGCACTAAGTCCCCTATTGAACCGACTGAAGTGGGACGTAAAATCATTGATCAGGCACGAGTTTCAATTGCGCAAATTCATCATATAAAAGAGATTGTTGAGGAAGAGAAAGGGGAAACAAAGGGAGTTTTTCATTTAGCTATCATACCAACAGTATCTCCTTATCTCCTACCAAAGCTTATGCAAACTCATCGTGAGCAAAACACTGATATAAGATTAGTCATTAACGAAATGACAACAAATCAGATTCTATCTGGACTTGCTAATGGCACTGTGGATGGTGGTATACTTGCAACTCCGTTGCATGACGATCGCATGAAAGAAAGACCAGTGTATTATGAGAAGTTTTTTGGATATATTTCACCCAATGAGAGATTCCTACATGCTAAGCAATATTTAGAAGAAAGTGATTTAAGCGGAGCTAAACTATGGCTTTTGGATGAAGTACATTGTTTTAGAACTCAAATATTGAATTTATGTAATTTAAAAAAGAGAAACGTTGTGAGTTCAGCTTTCACCTATGAAGCTGGAAGCATTGAAACACTTATTAATATTGTTGATAATAACAATGGCATTACCGTTATACCTGAAATGGCTCTGGATCATCTGACAGAAAAACAAAGGATGAATGTTCGTTTTTTCAAAAACGATAAGCATGTTAGGGAAATAAGCTTGATTACAAGGAAAGATTTTGTGCGAGAAAGATTTATAGATATTATAGAAGAAGAAATAAAAATGTCTGTTCCAGCTGCATTGCAAGATAAAGCTTTACAGAAAAACTTAGTAGCTATTTGAGCATATTAATAAGAGTCGACAATAAAAACAATGTGACTTATTTTAGCTATGCTTTCATGTAAAGTGTAAATTTAAGAAGTCATCCCTACTAATATGATTTTTAAAATTGCAACCCGATATCCGATAAAGCAATCACAAATGAATTTAAGTCGGATTGGGCTTTGTTATTAAGGTCATCAAACTCTCTTCATGGATAAAGAAAATTGAAAGCGATTTTAAAGTAAGCTGATCAACCAAATATTATCATAATGGCTAAAATTACAATTGCCCCTTTCATTACTCAATAAATTACTTTATTTCAATTTTAGAACATATCCAATTTCATATTCCGTCTTCAAATATTATAATCTCATTACTATAAAAAATCTCATGCCTGACTCAAATTATTAATATCCAGCATATTGAAAAATGGTCTTTTATAAGTTTAAGTTTTCACAAACACAAAGACATGAAGCGTGGGACTCTATTTTATAGGCGATATGCTACAATAGCAGATCACATGATATACAATTTACACACATTTTTTTGAATAACATGAAGCGTGTTATTCAAATTTCAACAAAAGAAATCAATGATACGAATTTAACCACGCTATTATTCCCTTTTCCCTTAACTTACATGAACATTGCTATTGTTTTATTAGTTGTTTAATGGCAATTACAGTACCTATCTTCAATGATTATGAAAAGAACAAGTTTGAACAAGTCTATTTTGTGAACTTTTTTTTTCTAGAAATAGAGTAACGGATCTGCATGTATTCATTTTATCAGGTTTAAATGGAGTAAATGGATACCTGTTTATTTAATAAGCTTAACATAATTGAGATAATTACATTCCTTTCTGAAATTCTAAAAAGATATTTGAGCAAAAATACCGCTAAATTGATATCTCGTAAAGCTGAAAAGAGAAAGCCTTTATTAACCCCTAAAACACACAAATAACAGGAAGGCAAAAAGTTTCTTTCCCCTAATAAATCACAATGAAAGACACCACTTGTGATGTGCAATTTGCAACCGCAGCTAATCATTATCATTTCTTAGTTTGAATGTAAAAAAACTATCAGTCACCTATCTATCAGTGATTCGGAAGTTCATTATGTCCTTTCTAACATTTATCGAACACTAATAATTTGGAGTATTATATTATTCAATTTAAATCTCTTAGAAATCCTTTCAAAATAAAAAAAGCTGCCTGAAGGCAGCTTTTTTTAAATGTGTGCAATTTTATTTTACAATAAATTAATCTTCAATTTGTACAGACTCAGAGCTACTTATCATCTTTTCAAAATCTTCTTTTGCTCCTACGATCATTTTATCAAAAATGCGTTGACCAGTTCCTGCTGGAATAAGATGTCCACAAATAACATTTTCTTTCAGGCCTTCAAGATAATCGACTTTTCCATGAATAGCAGCATCATTCAATACTTTTGTAGTTTCTTGGAAAGAAGCAGCAGAAATGAAGCTACTTGTTTGAAGTGCAGCACGAGTGATACCTTGTAAGACTTGATTTGCAGTTGCTGGTATTGCATCGCGACTTTCAACAAGTTTCATATCACGACGTTTTAGTGAACTGTTTTCATCTCGCAATTTTCTAACTGTAACAATCTGTCCAGGTTCAAATATTTCAGAATCACCTTTTTCAGTAACAACTTTTTTAGACCAGATACGATCGTTCTCCTCCATTATTTCATGTTTGTCAACGAGTTTTTGTTCTAAGAAGCGAGTGTCACCTGGTTCAATAACTTCAACTTTACGCATCATCTGTCGTACAATAACTTCAAAGTGTTTGTCATTTATCTTCACACCTTGCAAACGGTAAACATCTTGAACTTCATTAACAATGTATTCCTGGACGGCAGTAGGTCCTTTAATTGCTAATATATCAGCTGGAGTGATTGCTCCATCTGATAGAGCTAATCCAGCGCGCACGTAGTCATTTTCTTGAACAAGTATTTGCTTTGATAACGGAACTAAGTACTTCTTAGTTTCTCCAAGCTTTGAGGTAACAATGATTTCCTGATTAGCTCTTTTTATTTTACCAAAACTAACTTCTCCATCGATTTCAGAAACAACTGCAGGATTAGAAGGGTTTCTTGCTTCAAAAAGTTCCGTAACACGTGGAAGACCTCCAGTGATATCACCAGATTTACCAACAGCCCTTGGAATTTTCACTAAAATGTCACCACTGTTAATTATATCATCTTCATTTTTAACAAGGTGAGCACCTAATGGAAGTGAATACGTGCGTAAAATATCATCGTCTTCATTTAAAATATGAGCTGACGGTGCTTTTGTTTTATCGCGCGATTCAATAATTACTTTTTCTTTTAACCCTGTTTGTTCGTCAGATTCCACTTTATAAGTAACATTCTCAATAAAATTTTCAAACTTTATTCTACCTGTAGCCTCAGAAACAATAATAGCATTAAATGGATCCCACTCACAAATTAAATCTCCCTTTTTAACTTTAGTGTTATTATTAAAAAACAACTTCGCACCATAAGGAACATTGTGAGCTAATAAAACAATTTTCGTGTTTGGATCAACTATCCGCATTTCCACTAAGCGACTTACTACTACTTTGTAGGATTTACCTAAGGAGTCGGTGCTCTCAACAACACGCAGATCATCCATTTCAAGGATTCCATCATATTTAGTAATAATTCGATTTTCAGATGCGATATTAGATGCAATTCCACCTACGTGGAAAGTACGTAATGTAAGCTGAGTACCTGGTTCTCCAATTGATTGTGCTGCAATTACACCTATAGCCTCGCCTCTTTGCACCAAATGTCCACTGGCCAAATTTCTACCATAGCATTTAGCACATACCCCCTGTCGTGACTCGCATGTGAGAACTGATCGTATCTCAACACGTTCGATTGGTGAACTTTCAATTTTGGTTGCTACATCTTCTGTAATTTCTTCACCTGCACTTAAAATAAGTTCACCAGTTTGAGGATGCTGAATATCATGAACAGATACACGACCCAAAATTCTTTCATAAAGAGAAGCAACAACCTCTTCATTATTCTTTAATGCAGATGCTATTAGACCACGCAAAGTTCCACAATCTTCTTCTGTAACAGTAACATCTTGAGAAACGTCAACTAAACGTCTTGTCAAATAACCTGCGTCAGCTGTCTTAAGAGCTGTATCGGCTAAACCTTTACGCGCACCGTGGGTTGAGATAAAGTACTCAAGCACAGATAAACCCTCTTTAAAATTGGCAAGAATTGGATTTTCGATAATTTGTCCACCTTCAGCACCACTTTTCTGTGGTTTTGCCATCAAGCCACGCATACCAGATAACTGGCGAATTTGTTCTCGAGACCCACGAGCACCAGAATCTAACATCATGAAAACAGAGTTGAACCCTTGGTCGTCTTCTGCAATTTGTTTCATCAAAGTGTTTGACAACTTTGAGTTAATGTGTGTCCAAGTATCAATAATTTGATTATACCGTTCATTATATGTTATGAACCCCATATTGTAGTTGTCCAATATCTGTTCTACTTCAGCATATCCTTGGTCAATAAACTCTTGTTTCTCCTTCGGAATAATAACATCATCAAGATTAAAAGATAGTCCCCCTTTGAAAGACATGCGAAAGCCTAAATCTTTTATGTCATCTAAATATTGAGCAGTACGAGCAACACCACAAGTTTTAATAACTTTACCAATAATATCACGTAGTGACTTTTTAGAAAGCAACTCGTTTATATATCCTACCTCTTTGGGAATGTACTCGTTAGTAATAACTCTACCTACAGATGTTTCGTGAATTTTACGAATCATTTTCCCATCTTCGTCCACATCGTCTACCATAACCTTAACAAGAGCATGTATATTTACTTTGCCCTCATTGTAAGCTATAACAGCTTCTTCTTCTCCGTAAAAAGTCATTCCTTCTCCAAATGCTCCAGGACGAATCTTGGTAATATAATACAACCCAAGGACCATATCTTGTGATGGAACCGTTATAGGAGCCCCATTTGCTGGATTAAGTATGTTGTGAGAAGCTAACATCAATAATTGAGCTTCTAAAATTGCTTCATTTCCTAAAGGAAGATGAACAGCCATTTGGTCACCATCAAAGTCAGCATTAAAAGCAGTACAAGCTAATGGATGTAACTGAATTGCCCCACCCTCAATCATTTTTGGTTGAAAAGCTTGAATTCCGAGACGGTGAAGTGTTGGAGCACGGTTAAGAAGAACGGGGTGTCCTTTCATAATATGTTCCAAAATATCCCAAACAACCGGCTCTTTTCTATCAACTATTTTCCGAGCTGATTTTACAGTTTTTACAATACCCCTCTCTATTAATTTACGAATTATGAAAGGTTTGTAAATCTCTGCTGCCATGTCTTTAGGAATACCACATTCGTGCATTTTCAATTCTGGTCCAACAACAATAACTGAACGTGCGGAGTAATCGACACGTTTCCCTAAAAGATTTTGACGAAAACGACCTTGTTTGCCTTTTAAGCTATCAGAAAGTGATTTTAAGGGACGATTTGATTCAGTTTTGATCGCACTTGATTTCCTAGAATTGTCTAATAAAGAGTCAACAGACTCTTGAAGCATTCGTTTCTCATTTCTAAGAATTACATCTGGTGCTTTTATATCAATAAGTCTCTTTAGTCGATTATTACGAATAATAACACGACGATATAAATCATTAAGATCTGAAGTTGCAAAACGACCACCATCTAATGGGACAAGAGGACGCAACTCTGGTGGAATTATAGGAATTACTTTAAGTATCATCCATTCAGGTTTATTCCTAATCTTAGAACCACGAAAAGCCTCTACCACCTGTAGTTGTTTTAGTGCTTCATTACGGCGTTGCTGAGAGGTCTCTGTATCAGCATTATGTCGCAACTTATTAGCCAATGAGTCCAAATTAAGGTTACGAAGTAATCCGTAAATTCCTTCTGCACCCATTCTTGCAATAAACTTGTTGGGATCAGAATCTTCTAATGATTGGTTATCCTTCGGAAGTTTTTCCAATAATTCTAAGTACTCATCCTCAGATAAAAGGTCTCTTACTTTTACCTCTCCTTCTAATAATCCAGGTTGAATTACAACATATCTCTCATAATAAATAATTGTATCCAATTTTTTTGTAGGTATTCCCAATAAATACCCAATTTTATTAGGTAAAGATCTGAAATACCAAATATGAGCAACTGGAACTACCAAATGTATATGACCAGTACGTTCACGACGCACTTTCTTTTCTGTAACTTCAACACCACATCTATCACAAACAATACCTTTGTATCGTATTCGCTTATATTTTCCGCAGTGACATTCGTAATCTTTTACCGGCCCAAAAATTCGTTCACAAAAGAGACCATCGCGTTCCGGTTTGTATGTGCGATAATTTATAGTCTCTGGTTTTAGCACTTCTCCGCTTGAACTCTCAAGAATTTCTTCGGGTGAGGCTAAACTTATAGTAATTTTTGAAAAGTTACTCTTTATCTTACTTTCTTTTCTAAATGCCATATTTTTAATTTATATAAAGAGTTAAGTGATTCTTGTTAATTTATAATCTATATGAAAAATTGTTTCAATCGAGTGAAACACTCAATCCAAGTCCTTTTAATTCGTGTAGTAAAACATTAAGTGACTCTGGTATTCCGGGTTGTGGCATTGGTTCACTCTTAACTATTGCTTCATATGCCTTGGATCTTCCCATAACATCATCTGACTTTATGGTTAATATTTCTTGCAAAATATGTGCAGCTCCAAAAGCTTCTAATGCCCAAACTTCCATCTCTCCAAAACGTTGTCCACCAAACTGAGCTTTACCACCTAAAGGTTGTTGAGTAATAAGAGAATATGGACCTATTGAACGAGCATGCATTTTATCTTCTACCATATGTCCCAGTTTAAGCATATAAATTATACCAACAGTTGCTGGTTGATCAAATTTATCTCCAGTTTCGCCATCAAACAAATAACTTTTCCCATAACGGGGCACTTTTGCTTTATCTGTCCATTCATTAATATCATCTAAGGAAGCACCATCAAAAATGGGAGTTGCAAAACGAACTCCTAATTCTTTACCTGCCCACCCTAAAACTGTTTCAAAAATTTGACCTAAGTTCATACGCGAAGGTACACCTAAGGGATTTAAAACAATATCAACTGGGGTTCCATCTGCTAAAAACGGCATATCTTCTTGGCGTACTATTTTAGATACAATTCCTTTGTTTCCGTGTCTACCAGCCATCTTATCTCCAACCTGAATTTTTCTTCTCTTAGCAATGTAAACTTTGGCAATTTGCATAATACCTGTAGGTAATTCATCTCCTATTGTTAAATCGAATCTTTTGCGTTTTAATTCAGAATCAAGTTCTTTATGTTTACGTAAATAATTTATAACTGTTGTTCGAATTAATTCGTTTTTTACAGGATCTGTAGTCCATTTGTTTAGCTGAACAGCTTCAAAATCTAATTCAACAAAAGTACTTTGAGTAAACTTTGCACCTTTTGGAATAACATCCATATTAGTGTAATCTTTTACTCCAGCTGATGCTTTACCTTCAGTAAGTGATGTTAGTTTGGTAATTAGAGCTTTTCTTAGCTCTTCCATTTTACTCTCAAATTCTTCATCCAACTTAGGAAGCAATGCTTTATTAGAAAGTTTGCTTTTACCTTTTTTTGCTTGTTTAGCAAAAAGATTGGTGTTAATTACAACTCCTTTTAGTGATGGAGATGCTTTTAGTGATGCGTCTTTTACATCTCCTGCTTTATCACCAAAGATTGCACGTAATAACTTCTCCTCTGGCGAAGGGTCAGATTCTCCTTTCGGAGTAATTTTGCCTATCAATATATCACCTGGTTTAATACGAGCTCCAACTCTTACAATCCCACGTTCGTCTAAATCTTTTGTTGCCTCTTCACTTACATTAGGTATATCTGATGTTAACTCTTCGACGCCACGTTTCGTTTCACGCACTTCAAGTGTAAACTCTTCAACATGAATCGAAGTAAACACATCATCTCTAACCAATCGTTCACTAAGAACAATAGCATCTTCAAAGTTATAGCCTTTCCATGGCATAAAAGCAACTTTCAAATTTCTACCTAATGCTAATTCACCTTTTTCTGTAGAATATCCTTCTGTTAATATTTGACCTTTTGTAACTTTATCGCCTTTTCTACAAAGAGGTTTTAAATCTACTGTTGTATTTTGATTTGTTTTTCTATACTTCGGAATAATATATGACTTAATAGCGTCTTCAAAGCTTGTAAATTCCTCTTCTTCCGTCCTCTGATATTTAATTTTTATAGTTGTAGCATCAACATAAATAACTTCCCCATCATTTTCCGCTACAATTTGTGTTCTAGAGTCTTTAATAAGTTGTTCTTCAAGACCAGTTCCAACAATAGGAGCTTCTGGACATACTAAAGGAACAGCTTGACGCATCATATTAGAACCCATCAATGCTCGGTTGGCATCGTCATGTTCAAGAAAAGGAATCAATGCAGCAGCAATAGAAGCAATTTGCATTGGAGATACATCCATCAATTCAACATCTTCTGGTTCAACTATAGGATAATCCGCATCTTTACGCGCCTTGACCCTATTTAAAACAAACTTACTTTCATCATCTAAAGGGGCATTACCTTGAGCAATAATTCGTTCTTCTTCCTCTTCGGCCGCTAAATAAATTATACCTTCTGACGAAACATCAACTTTTTTATTCTCAACTTTACGATAAGGCGTTTCTATAAAACCTAAATTATTTATTTTAGCATACACACATAATGAGGAGATTAATCCAATGTTAGGGCCCTCTGGTGTTTCAATTGGGCACAATCTGCCATAATGAGTAAAATGTACGTCACGAACCTCAAATCCTGCACGCTCTCTAGAGAGTCCTCCAGGACCTAAGGCTGACATACGACGCTTGTGCGTAATTTCAGCTAACGGATTAGTTTGATCCATAAACTGAGATAATGCATTAGTACCAAAGAAAGTATTAATAACTGATGAAATAGTTTTTGCATTAATAAGATCAATAGGAGTGAATACTTCATTATCTCTAACGTTCATTCGTTCTCGAATAATGCGAGCCATTCTATTTAGCCCAACCCCAAATTGATTGTAAAGTTGCTCACCAACAGTACGCACTCTTCTATTACTCAAGTGGTCTATATCATCAACAATGGCTTTAGAATTAATAAGTTCAATAAGAAATTTGATAATTTCAATTATATCTTCTTTTGTAAGAACACGTACTGAATCATCGATATTTAGATTCAACTTTTTATTGATTCTGTAACGCCCTACATCACCTAAATCATATCTTTTTTCAGAAAAGAATAAATTATTAATTACTTCACGTGCACTTGAATCGTCAGCAGGCTCTGCACTGCGTAATTGACGATATATATGTCTGATTGCATCAATTTCCGTGTTACTAGGATCTTTCTGCAATGTATTATAGATGATAGCGTAATCAGTAGAATGTTGCGCTTCTTTGTGTAAGAGAACAAAAGAAACACCAGACTCTAAGATCTCACTAATATTATTCTCATCTAATATGGTTTCTCTCTCGAGTATAACCTCATTACGTTCTATGGATGTTACTTCACCAGTGTCTTCATCAACAAAATCCTCCATCCATGATTTTAAAACTCGAGCAGCGAGTTTTCGTCCTATAACTTTTTTCAAACTTGTTTTATTTGCTTTTACCTCCTCGGCTAAATCAAATATTTCTAGAATATCTTTATCACTCTCAAAACCTATAGCTCGCAAGAGTGTAGTTACGGGTAATTTCTTTTTTCGATCAATGTAAGCATAAAGAACATTATGAATATCTGTTGCAAATTCAATCCAAGATCCTCTGAACGGAATAACTCGTGCGGAATATAATTTGGTTCCATTTGCATGTATACTTTGACCAAAGAAAACACCAGGAGAACGATGCAATTGTGATACAATAACACGCTCAGCACCATTAATTACAAAAGTTCCACGTTCAGTCATGTATGGTATTGTACCCAAATATACATCTTGTATAACTGAAGCAAAATCCTCATGATCTGGATCAGTACAATACAAATAAAGTTTAGCTTTTAAAGGTACACTATATGTGAGCCCTCTATCAATACATTCCTCAATTGTATAACGTGGTGGATCGATGTAATAATCTAAAAACTCAAGCACAAAATTATTGCGTGTATCGGCAATAGGGAAGTTTTCTGTAAAGACTTTGTAAAGTCCTTCATTTTTTCTGCTCTCGGGAGGCGCATCAAGTTGTAAAAAATCCTGAAAGGATTTTAGTTGCACTTCTAAAAAATCCGGAAACTCGAGAGGATTTGCTATCGTGGCAAAATTAATTCTATTGTTGGTATGGTTTAAAGACATGGGATAAATGAGTTTAGTAGAGCATAATACATATTGACACAAAAGGTTAAGAACCTTCTATAAGAAGATTCTTAACCAAAATCCTGATTTTATATCAGTCTATTGCTATTTAATTTCAACTTCTGCCCCTGCCTCTGTAAGTTGATTTTTAAGTGCGTCAGCTTCATCTTTTGAAACTCCTTCTTTAATAGCTTTTGGTGCAGAGTCAACAATTTCTTTCGACTCTTTTAAGCTAAGACCAGTAAGTTCTTTTACCAGTTTCACAACTGCCAATTTTGATTGCCCAGCTGCTGTAAGAACAACATCAAAAGCTGTTTGTTCCTCAGCTTCAGCCTCACCTCCAGCAGGTCCTGCAACAACAGTTGCAGCTGCTGCAGCTGGTTCAATACCATATTCTGTTTTTAAAATTTCAGCGAGCTCGTTAACTTCTTTTACGGTTAAGTTAACTAATTGTTCAGCAAAATCTTTTAAGTCTGCCATTTTTTGTATGATTTTAATTGTTTATTAATTCTTTGTTGTTTTTGAAAAATATAATTATCTCTCCGATAGAGTTTGTAAAACGCCATGAATGGTGTTTCCTCCAGATTGTAGTGCAGATATAACATTTTTTGCTGGAGACTGCAATAAAGCAATTATATCTCCTACTACTTCTGCTTTGCTCTTAATAGTTACCAATTGAGGTAAAAACTCAGCGCCAATAAAAAAGCTTTCTTGAACATACGCACCTTTCAATGCAGGTATCTTTTTTGCTTTATATTTATCGATTAGCTTTGCAGGAGCGTTGGCTACATCAGAAAACATGATGGCTGTATTTCCCTTTAAAAGAGAATTCATCTCGTCATAGTTTTCGTCCAATCTGTCAAAAGCCTTACGTAGCAAAGTGTTTTTAACGACCATCAAACGAATATCTTCTTTGAAACATTCTCTTCTTAGTGTGCTGGTTCTTTCAGCATTCAAAGAAGAAATATCAGTCAGGTAGAAGTTTTCATATTCTTTAATAGCGGTTGCAATCTCGTCTACAATTTTATTTTTATCTTCCTTCTTCATAGATCTTTACAGTTATTGTTCAAGTTGTTTTTGAATTTCTGATATGGACTTTGGATCCACCTTAATTCCTGGACTCATTGTACTGGAAAGATAGATACTTTTAAAATATGTTCCTTTAGCCGATGTAGGTTTAAGTTTTAAAAGCGTAAGAATAAACTCTTTCGCATTTTCTCTTATTTGATCGGAAGAAAAAGAAACTTTTCCAACAGAAGTATGAATTATGCCTGCTTTATCTACTTTAAAGTCAATTTTACCTTGTTTTACATCCTTAACAGCTTGAGCCACATCAGGAGTAACGGTTCCACTTTTAGGGTTTGGCATTAAGCCACGTGGTCCTAATATACGACCTAAAGCACCAATTTTTCCCATTATAGCTGGTTGTGTTATAATAACATCTATATCTGTCCAGCCACCTTTAATTTTTTCGATATATTCATCTAGTCCAACATAATCAGCGCCAGCCTCTTGAGCAGCAGCTTCAGCATCAGGAGAACACAATACAAGAACTTTTATTTCTTTACCCGTACCGTGAGGAAGAGACACTACACCTCTAACCATTTGATTAGCTTTTCGCGGATCTACGCCTAAGCGCACATCGATATCAATAGATGCATCAAACTTGGTAGTAGTTATTTCTTTTACCAAAGCAGATGCCTCTCTAAGAGAATAGATTTTTCCCTCTTCAATCTTGCTCAAAGCCAACTTTTTATTTTTTGATAGTTTACTCATGTCTTAATTGAAGTTTTATTTATTCTACATTTTCGGGGAATTTCCCTTTTACTGTGATACCCATGCTTCGAGCCGTTCCAGCCACCATTCTCATTGCAGATTCTAACTTAAAGCAATTTAGATCGGTCATTTTATCAGTAGCAATAACTTTAACTTGTTCCCAAGTTACCTGTGCAACTTTAATTCTATTTGGTTCAGCAGAACCACCTTTCTTTTTGCTAGCTTCAAGTAATTGAACCGCAATGGGCGGGGTCTTTACTATAAAATCAAAAGATTTATCCGCATAATAAGTAATTACCACTGGTAATATTTTTCCCGGTTTATCTTGTGTCCTGGCATTGAATTGCTTGCAGAAATCCATTATATTAATCCCTTTTGAACCTAATGCAGGTCCAACAGGGGGGGATGGATTTGCAGCTCCTCCTTTGATTTGTAATTTTAGTTGTCCAGCAACTTCTTTAGCCATTTTTTGATTTAATTTAAATACGTTTTATTTCGAAACACATACATAAGAATTATTTCAACAATTGCGTAACCAAGTGTGATTATTCTTTTTCTACTTGCATATAGCCCAATTCCAAAAGTGTTTTACGACCAAAAATTTTAACCATCACTTTGAGTTTTTTCCTTTCTTCATTTACCTCTTCAACTACACCAGAAAAACTGCTAAAAGGTCCACTTGTGACTTTAACATTTTCGCCAACATAATAATTAACATCCATTTCGTCAGTGATCTCTTCCAACTCATCCATTGTACCTAAGATACGCCTGACCTCAGACTCTCTTAAAGGTTGAGGTTTTGATGTGTTAGGTAAAAACCCAGCTACGTAATTAATGTTTTTGAGTTCGTGAATAACCTCTCCTACTAATTCAGCCTCAATAAGTACATATCCTGGAAGATAAGCTCTTTCTTTCAGAACTTTCTTTCCACTCCGTACTATATAAGTTTTTTCAGTAGGAATAAGGACCTGAGAGATATACTTCCCTAAATCGGTTTTTTTAATTTCTGACTCAAGATACTCTTTGACTTTATTTTCTTTTCCACTAACGGCACGTAAAACATACCATCTTTTTTTAGTTTCAGTCATTTCTTAATTCAGATTATTATAAAATACCATAAAGAAGTTTCAATGTCCACTCAAATAAAGAATCAATTCCAAAAACAATTAAGGCTATAATAAGGGAAGCAATCATAACAATAACTGAACTATTGGAAAGTTCCTCTCGTGAAGGCCAAGATACTTTGTACACCAATTCGGTATACGAATCCTTGAGATATGCAACTATTTTTTTCATTTATTATTAATAAATTTAGCACGGGTCGTAAGATTCGAACTCACGACACCTGGTTTTGGAGACCAGTGCTCTACCAGCTGAGCTAGACCCGTGAATAACACAATTAGTTGGGTACGTTGCCATAACCAACTAATCTGTGTTTGTATTCAGTTTTGAATTTTTAATTCAATAATTCTGTAATCTGGCCAGCTCCTACAGTTCTTCCACCTTCTCTAATAGCAAAACGAAGTCCTACATTACAAGCAACTGGATAAATTAGCTCTACTGTAATTGTGACGTTATCACCTGGCATTACCATTTCTACTCCTTCAGGCAATGTGATCTCCCCTGTCACGTCAAGTGTGCGAATATAGAATTGCGGACGATATTTTTGATGGAAAGGAGTGTGACGACCACCTTCTTCTTTCTTCAAAATATAAACCTCTGCTTTAAAATTTGTGTGAGGGGTAACTTTTCCTGGATGGGTAATTACCATACCACGTTTGATTTGATCTTTATCAATTCCGCGTAATAACAAACCAACGTTATCTCCCGCTTGACCTTCATCTAGAATTTTACGGAACATTTCAACACCAGTAACCACTGATTTTTTGCCTTCAGCACCTAGTCCTATAATTTGAACTTCTTCTCCAGATTTAATAATACCAGTTTCGATACGACCTGTAGCAACAGTTCCGCGACCAGTAATGGAGAAAACATCTTCAACAGGCATCAGAAATGGTTTGTCAACATCACGTGGAGGTAATGGAATCCATGTATCAACAGCTTCCATCAATTCTAGGATCTTATTCTCATATTTCTCATCTCCATTGAGTGCGCCCAATGCTGAACCCTGAATAATGGGTGTATTATCACCATCAAAATCATAGAACTCAAGTAATTCTCTCATTTCCATTTCAACGAGCTCCAACATCTCTTCGTCGTCGACCAAGTCGCATTTATTCATAAATACAACTAATTTGGGTACGTTTACCTGTCGTGCCAACAAAATATGTTCACGTGTTTGAGGCATTGGACCATCCGTTGCTGCAACTACGATAATAGCACCATCCATTTGAGCCGCTCCTGTAACCATGTTTTTCACATAGTCTGCGTGACCTGGACAGTCAACGTGTGCATAGTGACGATTTTCTGTAGTATACTCAACATGTGAAGTATTGATTGTTATACCTCTTTCTTTCTCTTCTGGAGCATTATCAATCGAGTCAAATGATTTAATCTCCGAAAGACCTTTTTTCGCCAATACTGTTGTGATCGCTGCAGTTAAAGTAGTTTTACCATGGTCTACGTGACCAATAGTACCTACATTAACGTGTGGCTTTGACCTGTTAAAATGTTCTTTTGCCATAATAAAAAAGTTCTATTAGTTTAATTAAGTTGTAGTTTATATTTTTACAATAAAAATCAAGAAAAAGGTGCTGCCTCATTCCTAATATTTAATTTAATTATAAATGAGCCGATGACGGGAATTGAACCCGTGACCTCTTCCTTACCAAGGAAGTGCTCTACCGCTGAGCTACATTGGCATTGAAGAAAGAAAAAGGCTCCTGACATCAGGATATAGTACAAATACTATAAATTCTTATCATTTGCTCTAATTAAAAAAGAGCGGAAGACGGGACTCAAACCCGCGACCCTCAGCTTGGAAGGCTAATGCTCTATCAACTGAGCTACTTCCGCAATCAAATCCAATTTTAATTACAAGTATTCACTTGAATTAATATAATCGGACGTTTTAAGTGGGCAGTGATGGATTCGAACCACCGTAGGCGTAGCCAGCTGAGTTACAGTCAGCCCCATTTGTCCACTCTGGTAACTGCCCTTAAAATATATGCGATTTACATCATCTGATTTAGTGAATCATCTTAAATATGAAAGAGCCTCTTGTCGGATTCGAACCAACGACCCCGAGATTACAAATCACGTGCTCTGGCCAACTGAGCTAAAGAGGCATATCTCCTTTACGATTTATAATTCACTAAAACTAAAATATCAAAGAAACGGTCGCAAAGGTAGATATATTTTTATCATATCCAAAAGAAACGACGTCTTTTTTCTTTATTTACCTATCTTTTTTTCTTTTGTTCTTATTATTTGCTTTTCAAGAGCCTCTATACAGAGATCAATCGCCTCTTCAAAAGTGTCAGCAGACTTACTTGCGAAGCTTTCTCCATTCTTAATATTTAGTTTAACTGAAACCTCTTTATTGTTAGGTGCATCAGGTTTGATCATCTTCATTATTAACTCAGATTGAACTATATCATCTGTAAACCTCACAAGTTTTTTTACTTTTTTCTCCGCAAATGACTTCAATTGTTCTGATGCCTCAAAATTAACCGATTGAATTCTTAATTCCATATGCTTCCTCCTTTTTTATGCCCTTGGATGAGCGTTATAATAAACTTTTTTTAATTCTTTAAATGTAACATGGGTGTATATTTGGGTTGATGATAAACTAGCATGACCCAATAATTCTTTTATAGCACTTATTTCAGCTCCATTATTCAACATTACAGTTGCAAAAGAGTGTCGTAAGACATGAGGGCTTTTTACTGAAAGAGTTTTTATATCAGATAAGTACCTATTTACAATATTATAGACCATTCCTGGATACATTCTCTTTCCATTCTTTCTAACAAAAATATAAGGAGCCCTATCTATTATTTCTCTATCTCTCAAATCTAAATAATCCAAGAAATGATGTTTAGTGTTATCACTAATAGGTATAGTGCGATCCTTATCACCTTTACCATGGATAATTAAGGTGTTAGTTGATAAGTCTAAATCTTGATCTTTTAAACCAATCAACTCCTCTCTTCGTATACCCGTAACATATAATATCTCAATAAGGAAAATATTTCTTTTTTCTTCAAAGGTTTCTTTAAGAGATTTGGAAGATAAGATCTCGACCATGTCTGAATGTTGAACAAATGAGGGCAGGTTATGTTTTGTTTTTAAACTCTTAATATGTCTAGCAGGATTAATACCAACAACTTCTTTTTTTTGAAGAAATAAGAAGAATGATTTTATTGTGCTCAATTTGCGATTAATGGAGCTTGCTTTTAAGCCTTGTTCAACAAGTTGTGCAATCCATATTCGTATAATATCAGCATCTACCTCTTCAAGTTTTAACTCGTTATTCTCACTCTCAACAAACTCTTGGAACTGTGCTAAGTCATTTAAATAAGAAATCTCCGTATGGGGAGAATAATTCTTCTCATAACGGAGATATTTTATAAAATCTTCTTTCAACATAATTCAAATAATATTGACTACGAAGATAAGAAAATAAATCAATAGAACAATTTAATCTTCGTCTTCTTGAAGTTGCTGTACGTAAACAGCATGCTGTTTTTTCTTTCGTCTCTCAACTGAAGGCTTAATAAATGCTTGACGACGTCTTAATTCTTTTACAACGCCAGTTCTTTCAAATTTTCTTTTGAATTTTTTGAGAGCTCTCTCAATATTTTCACCCTCTTTTAGTGGTACTATTATCATATTTAAATATTTTTCTTAATTGTTTGTATGTAAATTTATTTTATAGACTATAGCGAAAACAATGTATACTGCATTCCATTGTTTCTCAACTGCAACTCAATAACAGCGCAGCTTCTCGATACATTATATGTTTTATTTGCAGTAGTTCTCGAATACCTCTATAACCTCCCCTCTACATTTAAGAGTGCAAAGATAGAACTTTTTTTTAAAAAAACATATAAGCAACAAATAAAAAACTAAATCAATAGATCGACTATCTTATTAAAAGACTTGATCTATTCCAGAGAACCCCATAAAAGCCATTGCTAAAATCCCTGCTGTAATCAATGCTATTGGTACCCCTTGCATTGCTTTAGGTACTTTTGTTAATGCTAGTTGTTCACGAATTGTAGAAAATATAATTAGTGCCAATGCATATCCAGCAGCTGTTGCGACAGCATATACAACTGAAGAAAGTAATGTAAAATCTTTTTGAATAACTAGAATAGCCACTCCTAGAATCACGCAATTTGTAGTTATTAATGGCAAAAAGACACCCAAAGCTTGATAAAGAGGAGGAGAAACTTTTTTAATAACAATCTCGACCATTTGTACTAAAGATGCAATTACTAAAATGAATGTAATCGTTTGCAAATATTGAATGCCAAAGGGCTCCAAAAGTCCTTTTTGCAATAAAAATGTTACAATAGTAGCAATAGTCAAAACAAAAGTAACAGCTGCTCCCATGCCTATGGCTGTATCAACTTTTTTAGAAACGCCTAAAAAAGGACATATACCTAAAAACTGAGCTAAAACTACGTTGTTAACAAATATAGCTACAATAATTATCCCAATATATTCCATGTTTTATTCTATTACTGTTTTAATTCTTATTTTGTTTTGTGTAAATCAATCGCATAAAAGTTGAATACTCACTTATTAATAGTATTATTCTCTTTGAATTTTATTAAATATCGCAACAAGGTAACCTAATGCAATAAATGCTCCTGGAGCCAGAACAAAAAGAGTCATCCCAAAATCTTCAGGAAAGAAAGATACGGAAAACATCTTTCCTGTTCCAATAAACTCACGAGTTAATCCGAGCGCAGTTAGTGCAAGCGTAAAGCCTAGTCCAATTCCTATTCCATCAAAAAGTGAAGAGAGCACATTGTTCTTTGCAGCAAAAGCTTCTGCTCTACCTAACACAATACAATTTACCACAATAAGAGGAATGAAAATACCTAAACTGTCAGCTAAAGCTGGTAAATAAGCATTCATCACCATCTCAACAATAGTTACGAAAGTAGCTATTACGACAATAAAAGCTGGAATACGAACCAAGTCTGGAATTAAATTTTTAAGCGTAGAAATAACAATGTTTGAGCAAATAAGCACAAACATTGTTGCCAAACCCATACTCATACCATTGATACCTGAACTCGTCGTTGCAAGTGCTGGACACATACCCAGTAGAAGTACAAAAACTGGGTTATCTTTAACAACTCCATTTATCAGTACTCTTATATTTTTTGTCATAGTTTTGTTATTCATTTATTTCAATTGAATCCTCAGAAGCATTAATAGTAGCACCTGTACTTGCATAATCATTGCTTTGAGCATAAGCAACGTATGCCTTATTAATAGCCTCCAAAAAAGCACGCGACGTAACCGTAGAAGCACTAATTGCATCTATATCTCCCCCATCTTTTGAAACAGCAAATTGAGTCGTTGCAGGGTTTTTACCTATAATAGAGCTTTTGACTTCAGCTTTCTTCATCTCAAATCCAAAGATTCTTTCAATTAAACTTGATTCATGAACTTGAGGTTTAAACCAACTCGTCATTTGAGAGCCCAAGCCAGGAGTTTCAGCGTGTGACAGTACTGCATAATTAATAACATTACTTCCCATATCGAAGCCTACCATCACTTGAATGTTTCCCGAAAAGCCATTATCAGAATATGAATTTACAGCAAAGCCAACAACCTCCTCACCTTTCTTAGCAGGATAAACAAGTAATGAATCTCCACTATCAGTTGCAACTTTATATGACTCTGTAACAGGGTTGTTATCAAAATCAGGAACTACATCTTTAATTGCCTCCTCTAACTTCAATGCTTTTGCATCCGCAATAGGTTCTTTGGTCATATCGTTTACTTTTGCTAACAAGCCTGCAGCAAGCAAACATATAAAAAAAAGAGACAAAAGCATATTTTTAAACGTTGATGATAATTTAGCCATTCTTCCTCACCTCCCCAAATCTTTTAGGTTTAACATAATTATTAATTAGCGGAGTGAAAGCATTCATAAGCAATATTGCAAATGAAACTCCTTCAGGATATGAACCCCACAAGCGTATAGAAACAGTTATAACACCAATACCAACTCCATAAATAATCATTCCTTTATTCGATAGTGGTGATGTAGCATAATCAGTTGCCATGAATATAGCTCCTAACATAAGTCCTCCCGAGAATAAATGAATTATAGGATTATTAGCTGGTGAAGGATCTCCCCAATACATTAGAGCAGTAAATATCGCTACCGTAACTATTATCGAAATTGGAATATGCCATGTAATAATTTTTTTCCACAACATATACACCAACCCCAAAAGAAGTGCCATCACGCTCATCTCCCCAATTGATCCACTTTCCAATCCGAAAAACATATCAGAAATTGAAGGCAAAGCCTGCGGATTGTATTTAATATTTTCTAATACTGTTGCAGCCGTTACTCCATCAATCGGTGAAACTGTACTTGGCAAAGGCCATGACGTCATTTGAGCAGGGAACGAAATTAACAGAAACACACGACCCAATAGTGCAGGATTAAATATGTTGTTTCCTAATCCCCCAAAAGACATTTTACCAATACCAATGGCAGCAACTGCTCCAATAGCTAAAATCCATAGTGGCAGATTAGAAGGAACATTAAAAGCAAGTAAAACTCCTGTTATAATGGCAGAGCCATCTAATATGGTAGGTTCTTTTTTGAACATAAATCGCTGAATGACATATTCGGTAATCACACAGAATAAAACAGATGCGACTGTCAAAATTAAAGCGTTGACACCAAACACATACAGTGAGACTAGAAATGCTGGTACAAGTGCAATGAGCACTCCGTACATGTTTTTTGCAATTGTGTCTCCACTGTGAACGTGTGGTGAAGGTGATACTATAAGTTTATTCTTCATAGCTCAAATCCTTTCAATAAAGGATTTTATTATTTGATGTTTATTTGTTATTAGTTAATCCTTTCTTGTGCGCATTATGCCCATAACTTTGCTTTTTCCTAAGCGAATATAATCAAGCAAAGGCCTGTCGGATGGGCAAGTATAACTGCAAGAACCACATTCAATACAATCTGTTATCTTTTCCTTCTCTGCTTTGTCCCAAACTTCATACTCTGTAAGGGTCATCAAAAGAGTTGGATTTAACCCCATTGGGCAAATATTGACACACTTGCCACACTTGATGCAATCTTTCATTTGCTTACGGCGAGCTTCAAGGGTTGGAATAATTAGTATCCCTGACGTACCTTTCGTAACTGGTATATCTATGCTTGCAAGAGCTTTCCCCATCATGGGACCACCACTCACAACTTTACCAGTTGTTTCTGGCAAGCCGCCTGCATGTTCAATTAAGTTTCTAAGGGGAACTCCAATACGCGACAATACATTACAATGATTTGTTACATCTTTACCAGTAACAGTCACTACTCTTTCTACTAATGGTTTATTTTTTTGTACTGCTTCATAGACAGCAAAAGCAGTTCCCACATTTTGCACAACAGCCCCTACAGAAATAGGGAGTGCTCCACTTGGAACCTGTCTGCTCAATACTGCATCAATCAATTGCTTTTCCCCACCTTGTGGGTATTGTACTTTCAACGGTTGTATTTTTATGCTTGGATAGAACTTTGCAGTTTCTCTAAATTTATCAATAGCATCTCTTTTATTATTCTCTATACCAATCACTGCACGATTAACATTAACAGCTTTCATGAGTAATTGAATGCCCACAAAAATCTCTTCAGTTTTTTCCATCATCAATGTATGGTCGGCTGTAAGATAAGGTTCGCACTCAACACCATTAATTATAAGCACTTCAGCTTTCGTTCCAGGAGGAGGGGTTAGCTTTACATGAGTAGGGAATGTTGCTCCGCCCATACCAACGATACCAGCTGCAAAAATCTTGTCAATTATTTCTTTTGAAGTAAAATCGTAATCTCGATTTAGGCTGTTTGTTTTGTCGATAGACTCTTCCCAAATATCATCAACAACATCAATAAACACAGCGTCACGTTTGTAACCACTTGCATCAAGGGCTTTATCTATTTTCTTTACAGTGCCTGACACAGGCGAATGGATATTTGCAGAAACAAAGCCCACGCTTTTTCCCAACAATGTACCCACTTTTACCTGTTCACCTCTTTTCACAACAGCCTGACAAGGTGCACCTATATGCTGAGCCAATGGAACAATTACCTCTGATGGTATTGCAATGGTCTCAATGGATTTTCCAGCAGAAAACTTATTCTCCTCTGGATGAATTCCGCCAATTCGAAATGTTTTTAACATACAATCATAGCAACTAATTAACCAAATTCGAAATGTTTAGTCTTTCAAAACAAGTTGAATCAACTGCTCTTTTTTTAGTTATATTCGTTATTCGTTTTTTCTATTAATATGTCAAGCATCTACACTTGCAGTTTCTTTCTTAGTCTCTACTTTGCGAGGTGGTGGGAAGTTTAATTCCCAAATAGAGTTTGTAGGACAAACTGGAACACACTTACGACAGAGCCTGCACTTATCATCGTCGATATAGGCAAGGTTATTCTCCATAGTAATAGCATCAAACGGACAAGCTTTTACACATTTCCCGCATCCAATACATGCCACTTGGCATGCCCTACGTGCTATTGCACCTTTATCTTGATTCATGCAACTCACAAATATGCGACGTGACTTGGGACCTTGCTTGCGCAACTCAATTAATTGTTTCGGACAGGCCACAACACATTTATTACATGCAGTACACTTTTCTACATCAACCTCGGGAATGAGCGTTACAGGATTTACATGAATTGCATCGAACGGACACACCGCCTCACAATCGCCCAACCCATAACAACCAAAAGAACAGTCCGTACTACCACCATATAACTGTGCTGCTATCGCACAATTGGCTGCGCCATCGTACTCGTTCTTATCTGGTCTGTTTTCACAAGTACCATTACAACGAACTACAGCAATTTTCTTTGCTACCTTACTTGCTGCTTTATCTAATATCGTGGCTACGCTTGCCATAGTATCGGCTCCACCCACAGGGCAATTTAGATCCTCCAAAGAATCAGCCTCAACACAAGCCTTTGCAAATGAATTGCAACCAGGAAAACCACAAGCACCACAATTTACACCAGGCAGGGCATCCTGAACAGGTTCGATGCGGGGATCTTCGTATACTTTAAATTTTTGACCAATGAAATATAAGATGGTAGCACCACTGGCACCTATAGCACCCAAGACACCCACCGCCATTAACATCATATTCATATCAATTTCTAATTTAGTTTTTTAATAGTGAACGCTAATTTATCAGCCATTCTGTGACGCAAAATGTACAAGAGCCCATAATAAGGCACCAATGCTATCAAAGCCATTAACGCAGCATTAAGTTCGCTAACTTGCCACAATGAAGTTGCTACGGAGATTACACCTATCAAAAGAATTAATGGAATTACAAATGCCCATAATATAGCTTTGTACCCAATAGATGTTTTGCCGAAAAGTAAAACCCGTTCGTTCAGCTTAAACATACCAGAGTCATCAATTACATCCACCATTTTCTCTTTGGTATCGGCAGCCATACATGCTCCTTTGGCATGACACTCACTGCAAGCTGAGTTTTGTGTGATGCAAATGGTCAGTTGGTTTCCGTTGATATTGTGGATGAATCCCTCGTGTTCAATCATTTTTTCTTGAAGTATATCTGAATGGACTGTATATAAACTATCCGTTTTAACAGGTTGCAAATTTAGTGATTATTTCTATCTATAAGAATTATAGGTCATAGTTTTTGCCTATTTCGATATTATCAAAATATAAAATCGTCGATTTTGCACATAAAAATAACTAAGATCGTGAAAGTATAAAAACAATTGAAAGAGTTAAACGTTGGTTTCTTGATATGTCATATCACATTTAAATGGTATACATAAATCACGATACATTCAGACACAAAAATCATATAAAACATTACATCATTATGCTAAGTAAGAAACTAGAAGACGCAATTAACAAGCAAATCAATGCAGAATTATGGTCTGCTTATCTCTATTTATCTATGTCAACTCATTTCGCAAACGAGGGTTTGCCTGGCGTTGCCAATTGGTTTGAAATGCAATTTAGGGAAGAACAAGATCATGCCATGAAGTTTATGAACTACATGGTTGCAAAAGGAAGCAAAGTAAAATTGCAACCCATTGACAAGGTAGACACCAGTTGGGAAACTGTACTAAAAGCATTTGAAGACTCATTGGCTCACGAGAAGGTTGTAACTGCACTTATTAATGACTTGGTTGCCATAGCGCGCGATGAAAAAGATTTTGCCACCGACAATATGTTGCAGTGGTTCGTTAGCGAACAAGTAGAAGAAGAGGACTCTGTTCAAGGAATTATTGACTCTCTTCGTCTTATTGGCAATGATGGCCACGCCATTTATATGCTCGACAAAGAGTTGGGACAACGTGATCCAGAACCGACCGCTACATCTATTCCATAAATAGGTGCGTATACAAATAACTCAAAAGGGTTGTCTCTCATCGGGGCAGCCTTTTTGGTTTTTTGGGCTCAAAACAAACATAATGCGTAAACCTTTGATTGGTATATAACTCCAAAGTGCTATATTTGTATAACAAGTGAATAGAAAACGCCAAAACATGAACTACAAAATAAAACGATTAGCACTTTCCATCCTACTTGATTGGGTGGGATGTATCAGCTTTACAATACCGTTGGTAGGTGAGTTCTCCGATATAATTTGGGCTCCCATTGCAGCCATTATCAGCTATAAAATGTTTGGAGTGAAGTGCGGAAAGTATACTGCTCTTGCCACTTTCACTGAAGAACTATTGCCATTTACCGATATCATCCCTTCGTTTACCTTTTTCTGTATCCTCTTCGATTGGATTGGAGTTGGCAGCTACAAAAGAACACATATGTTATACACAAAATAATAAAACAATGCTACAAAAAACCATTACCTTTCTATTACTGACCTATCTTAGTCTATCGTTATCTGCGTGCGCTACCCAAAAACAGGAAACAGGTCTTCTGTGGAAAATATCGGGCAACGAACTCGAGCAACCTTCCTACCTTTATGGTACACATCACCTCGTTCCGCTTTCGTTTTTAGACTCAATTTCTGGTTTAACAACCGCTTTTGACGCCACCGAACAAACCGTTGGAGAACTTGACATGAACAACATGGGAGAAATGCAGATGCAATTGATGACTGCTTCCCTTATGCCCGATAATTATAGCTACGATGTGATGCTAAATGATGAAGACCGTGAGATGCTGGATGAAACATTGAAAGAATATGTTGGTGTAGGTCTCGAACAATTATCGCAAATGAAACCAGCCATGCTAAACACCCTCCTCTCGGTGATGATGTACAAAAAAATGTATCCTTCGGATGAAAACGGATTGAGCATGGACGAGCATTTCCAGAAAGAAGCGCGCAACAAGAATCTCCAAACATTGGGATTGGAGTCGGTACAAGATCAAATTGATGTGCTTTTTGGGTCTCAACCCATCGAACGCCAAGCCGAGTCATTGATATGCTCAATAAAACATATCGATTATGGCAAAAAGCAAATGGACCGCCTAATGACTGCCTACTATGCACAAGATTTAACTGCTATGGCGAAACTATTTGAAGAGGATGACCCCGATAATCCATGCCCCAGCACAGATGAAGAGAAAGATGAACTCAACAAAGAGAGAAATCTGAAATGGATGAAGAAACTTCCTGAAATGATGAGCGAAAAGTCGTCATTTATTGCCGTTGGTTGTCTTCATTTGGTGGGCGATGATGGCTTAATTAACCTATTGCGCAAGGAAGGATACAAAGTTGAATCAGTAAAATAACATCATCTGCGCTCTAACAATACCACATTTTCCACATGATGCGTGTGCGGAAACATATCCACAGGTTGCACACGTGTCACTTTGTAATTTTCGTCTAATAGATTAAGGTCGCGCGCTTGAGTTGCAGGGTTGCAACTTACATATACGATACGTTTTGGATTGGCAAACAATATGGTTTCCACAACATCGGTGTGCATGCCAGCTCGCGGAGGGTCAGTTATCAAAACATCAGGCCGACCATGCTCAAGGATGAACTCTTGGTTCAAAATATCTTTCATGTCGCCCGCAAAAAATAGGGTGTTTTCAATGCCATTGGCCAATGAATTGGCTTTGGCATCCTCAATTGCCTCCTCCACATATTCAATCCCAACAACTTTGTTCACCCCTCGCGCCACGAAATTGGCAATGGTTCCCGTGCCAGTGTATAAATCGTACACCAAGTCGGTTTCGGAAAGCTGGGCAAAATCGCGTGTCACTTTGTAGAGGTTATAGGCTTGCGCACTGTTGGTTTGGTAAAAAGATTTCGGTCCTATTTTGAACTTCAGTCCCTCCATCTCTTCATAAATACAATCATTCCCCTTCCAAGTAATCACCTCTTGATCGGTAATGGTGTCATTTTTCTTTTCATTTATAATGTAAAGCAAAGAAGTTATTTCGGGGAAAGTATCGCCGAGGTGTTTCATCAACATAGTGCGTTTCTCCTCATCGTCTTCAAAAAAAACCACTATCACCATCAACTCTCCCGTGCTGGTGGTGCGTATTATCAAAGTGCGCATCAAGCCAGTTTGTGCACGCAGGTCAAAGAATTCGAAATTATTGAGCAAACAAAACTCACGAATGGAGTTGCGTATCTTATTTGAGGCATCGGTTTGCAACCAACATTTATTTATATCCAACACTTTGTCAAACATGCCAGGAATGTGGAAACCCAATGCATTCATTTGGGAAAACTCCTTGTCGCTGTTAATCTCTTTTTCGGTCAGCCAACGCTTGTTCGAGAAAGTAAATTCCAGTTTGTTACGATAAAACGTTGTTTCGGGCGCACCCATGATGGGCGATATTTCGGGCAACTCCACTTTGCCGATGCGCGTGAGATTATCCTCAATTTGTTGTTGCTTGTTTTTGAGTTGTAATGGGTAGGGCAACATTTGCCATTTGCATCCGCCACACACTCCAAAGTGTTCGCAAACGGGCGATACCCTATCTTTCGAGTATTCAACAAAACGGACAACGCGTCCCTCAGCAAATTTGTTTTTCTTGCGGTAAGTTTGAATATCCACCACATCGCCAGGCACCGCAAACGGCACAAATACCGTGAGACCGTCCACTTTTGCAATCGATTTACCTTCTGCTGCCACACTTACTATTTCGACCCCTTCGTGCAAGGGGAGTTCTCTTCTATTCTTTGCCATTTGTTTTTGTTGTCTGTCTGTTTTTTAGGGTGCAAATATACGATAAAGTTGACAAATATGGTCTTTATGTCAATTTAGGGGTCATCTTAAAAAGCGTGGAGGGTTATTCTGGTGATTTAGGGTGTACATTTTATAAAGTGGGTGCTTTTTCTGGTGATTTAGGTGATTCTGTCAATTTTGAGATATTAGCTGTACACAGAAAGTGGTCATTTTATTCAACACAGAGGGTTTCTGCGTGCAGAAAGTAGTCAAGTGAGTTAACGTGGAGGGTTTCTGTACACAGAAAGGTGTCACTGAAGCTAACGAGATAGGTTTCTGTACACAGAAAGGTATCACCGAGGTTAACGAGATAGGTTTCTGCACGCAGAAAGGTATCACTGACGTTAACGAGAGTGCTTTCTGTTTGCAGAAACCCTATTTGGTTGACACTTTGTAAGGTTTCTGTGCACAGAACAGTACATTATGTCAGAAATAGCATCCCTTCTTACAGTTTAAAGCATACTTTGTTGATGCAACTACTCCTTTATTGATTAGAAAAAATAAGACATGGACAACATGATGCCTGGTTTCAACTTAAATTTGTTTGAAATATCTTCGGTCCACTCCCTTGAAATTGAAATCGCACTTGATAATGCGGGCTCTTTTGCCTCGATGCGGTTGTCAATATCTCCTCGCATTGACAGCATGGACAATAAAAACTTGGCGTCGATTGAAAATTTATTTACATTGACCCTCATTCCAACATTGGGACTAACCACAAAGTTGAGGTTCTTCATATCTCGAAACGTGTGGTCGGAGGCATTAGAGAGATTGCTCGACTCGGCACTCCCCGACGGATATGTATTGGTTAAATCGGTCCGATATTTGTAGAGTTGACAATCGCTCCTCAACCCAACAACGAAATCTAACAAGAAAAATGATTGCAACACATAATCATATTCCAATCCGAAACCATACAATCGTTTCTTGGTGTCAAGTGATGTAGCAATAAGTTCCATCTCGGGGTGTCCATTCGATTTGAACAAATCATCCTGCCTCAAAAAAGGAACATAGAGTTGCAACAAATGGTCGTCGTTGATGCGACATTTAAAAGATAACTCGATGGGACGAACGTCATCGTCCACAATAGAGATGAAGTTGTAGCCAACACCCACACCAAACATGAGATCATCGTAATAATAGTCGTATTGTGCCTGTGCAATAGACACGATAAGAAGGAAAAGCAGCGTTAATCTTGTTTTCATGACACATAATTTATGATGAAATTCAAATTTACGGTTAATAGTGTTTATAAGCAAGGAAGTAAATAGAAAAGAGCAGACACTACATCTGCTCTTTCTCATTATTTCGGCAATCCCTGCTTACTATTTTTTTTATATGCCCTCCAAGTATTCTGATATGTGTAATTCGGTGAATAATTCCTGTCTTTTACGTAGCAAACAACAACACTAAAAGAATGAATGCATAGCCGATATGTTCTCAATCTTATTTTTGTTTTTGTCTTGCTGCTATCTTGTTTGCTAATCGCAAGTATAGATTAACATCATCTTCCTCCTGAGAGTTAGCCAAATAGTAAACCATATTCGAGCCTTGATAATAAGCGATAGGTTTCGTATCCCAAAAACCGTATTTGTCAAACATATCAATGGTATCATGCAATTTGTATCCCCAATTATCTTTGTTTTTGGCTGCCCTATCATCAAATTCAACATAGGGTTGTATGTTATATCTATTCACCATCTTGCAAGCTTCTTCCAAACGATCTATGCTATAATCTGTTCTAAAAAAATAACCCGATTGCAGATAAACCCTTTCATATCCTATCTCTTGCCAATTAGTTTCTTGCTCAAGTCCCAAGAAATTTGGTATCCAGTATAATTCATATCCTTTGTTGCGCACATATTTTTCAACCTCTGTTACAAATCTTCTATCCGCAGGAGCAGTTGTACTCCTCGGATTGTTTTCAATAATCCAGTAGAATGATACTAACTCTATATTTTGAAAAGAAGCCTTATCATATTTTTCCAATATATAATCAACATACCATTTGCAAGCCGCAATACGATCATCAGTTTTACTGAAGTCCATCGATTTACCATTTATCTCCCCCCAATTTACCTGATCTATCTTTGCTTCTGGAATTGCAATTACTACTTTCCGCTTTTCAAAATTTGTTTCGTTTCTCAATTGGGCAACCCTACCTACTTCCTCATCAAGGGCATAAATATTCTTCCCCTCAGTGAAAAAGGTATTGGCTAGTTTTTGCCATTCTGTTTTACGAGCTGGCTCAGTACCATGTCCACCCCAATAAGAATAAGGAGCATCCACAATTTCTAAAAACAGAAAACCATCAAAAACCCAATCATGCGTGCCATCTTCTCTTTCTATAGACACATAAGGAGCAAAATGCTTAGGTTGGAAATAACCAGCATGGCGATGACCACCTCCAGTATAAATGAGTGCCAAATCGAAAGGTTGCTTTGTATTTGTTAGCGATGTATCACCCTCTTGAGATTGAACAACAGTAATGGTGCTTTTTAAAAACCCATCTTTCTGCTCGATGGTAATAGTGCCTTCCCTATTATAGTTAGTTGCATTTTTCTCTATCTCGAAAGAGAGTTTACTTGTAGACAAACCCCTTGTGTCAACCTTAGTAATCCACCCATCATTTATGGTAACATCAAATTCCACATTGGCTTTTATCTCTACCTCAATAGTTGCGGCATCATTCGAGAGATTATATTCTTCCTGCGTAACTAGGAGCCCTGATTTTGAACTCTGAGTAACAGTAATCGACTCTGACACGGTGCCATTTGTAATCGTTATTGTGCAACTTCTATCATCATAGGTGGTGTTTTCAGCGTAAGAAAGCAAGAATTCTTTTTTTGATGCAACGCCACTCGATGGATAAACATTACACCAAGTTTCAGAAGTTGTTGCCACCCAATTAACATTTGATGTAAACGTGATAGTCTTTGTGCCAGCTGAAAAGTATAAATCAACTTTCGGGTCATTAATAGTGATAGAAGGCACGACTTTCTCTTCCTCAGGTAGTATTTCCTCATCGTTTTTACACGAAATGATAATTAAAACAAGCGATAATAGCAGTAGAATATTTTTTTTCATAGGTTGAATAATAAAAATGTTTTCTTGATAAATAAAATACACCCCTAATTGGAGGCACCCTTAATATGGCGGTGAATTTAGAATTAATACTCAATATAAGCAAGGAACGTTCTTCTAAAAGACCCAAATTGGTTTTTTAAAAAATCACATTCCTTTTATCTTAGCCGATGTTTTATTGAATAACAGAAACCTATTTCTGGATTACCACTTTGTGCATCTCCGTCCCTTTAGGATCTTTTACCAGCAGTTCCATCTCTTTCTGATTAACTTTTACATCAAGATAGGTTTCATTGTCATTTATAAGAATGGGAAACGATGTAATATTGTTTGGTTTGATGTATTCGTAATTATGGGTATGACCGCAAAGCATAATATCCACGTCTGCACTATTTAGAATGGGCAGGAATTTACGTTGCAAATCTTGCGTTCCGTGCCATGTCGATCCCACAGGAGGTATATGAATAACCACAACACGATAGAGTGCCTCTTTATATTCGGCAGTTTCAACAATGTCTTTCAGCCACGCTTGTTGTTTGGTTCGGTAAGCATCAAATTGCGACAATTCTGAGTATTCGATGTCCGAATCGGGTTTATCTTCTCCTCCATCCAGCACAATAAATTGTACAGGTCCTTGCCTGAATGTATAATAAAGGTTATTGGTAGTGGTGGGGAAGTAGTCTGGAAACTTAACACTGAACGCACCGCGCGTTTCATGATTGCCACGAGCATAAAATATGGGCACTTCTGTTGCGAAGAGCGTTACAACGCTATCCATAAAACCATCGAAAATAACTTTTTCGTTCGTCATTGTTGAAACCATGTCGCCATTGAAGAGCACAAGATCGGTATTTTCGCGCTTTACATCTCGCAACATATTGCTAAGCATATCTGCTCGGTTGTGGATGTCGTTAACCATCTTAAAAGTGATGTCCGATTTATTTTTATTGAGCGTGGTAAAGCTAAATGGCTTCTTACGATACACATCTGTAGAAGCAATGTTTCCATACATGATGCGATGACCTTGATTTCCCAACACCTCTTTCGAGAAAATGCGGTAACGATAAGTTGTTCCAGGTTGCAATCCCTCAACCCTCACTGTGTGCAAAGAATCTATCACCCTATTGCCATGCTTTGTATCATAAAACGGTGTGCGCTCTTGTGCGTAGAAACTATCGTTACCGTCAGGTGCAATTTCTACCCACGAAACTGACTCCTTGTTGGTGGTCCACACAATGGTTACTCCCTCTTCTGTCATGGCTTGAAGGTATGGCCCATGGGTAATTTGTATCTTTTGGGCAACAAGTAGTAACGATAAGAAAAAAAACAAGTTCGTGAGAAACAATTTTATATTCATAGCTATCATTTTTTATGATTGTCAGATTAAAAGGGACGAAAATTAGAACAGACGCCCCCCTTTTATCTTCATTGTTTACAACAATTTATAATTAATTTATAATCTCGGCTTCACCGAATGCATTTATGAGCTGATCCTTGCTCATATTAGTTGCTTTTAAATAACGTCTGTTAGAAACAGGAATCACAATTGAACCCTTCTGTGCCGACTTAAACGATTCTTTCTTTCCAAGCTTTTCAAACAGTTGAACCTTTGATTTATCCAATGGCAATTTCATTTTACCACTACCAGAGGTATGCCAATAAACTACATACATGTCTGCTCCTCGTTGAAAGATAAAAGCACGCACCTCTTTACTTCCATGAGCAACATGTTCAATTTGATGATAAGGTTGTAGTTCCATCTTACCTTTCTCATCTAACAACAAAATATGCTCTTGTTGCAAATCTTGCAAATCCTTTTTCTGTGCATCGGTCAACCAATTCTGAACCCGAGCCTCTTCCCAGCGACGAAAAACCTCAAAGTTATCAGCAGTTCGAGGATGTTCTTCAAACTTGCTTATGTTTGTTTGAATAGAAACGGGGCAATCCCAAGCAGCAGCCCTACTGGTTACAAATTCCAACATATCAGGCTGCGTTCCAATTGTTTTTTCATTGGGTACCACATAACCAAGCCAACCAAAATTGATACGGGTGAAGTCTTGCTGCATCCGCGGTGCTTCTTCTGAGGGCCATTTGCGTATTTCTTCTTTCAAAGTCTCGGGTGGAAATACATCAAATGCATTTCCCCCACTCAACATGTGCCAACTGAAATGTGTTTTGGCTGCACCTTCGGCAAATAATGGTTGAGGTTCCAATCGTTTGAAAACTTTATGTTGTGCAGATGCGACATGAAACCAGAATGGATCATTCACACCCTCCGAACCATCGAAATAAATGTATTTAAATCCTGCACGGTAGATGTCTGCTATTTTTTCGGCTACCTCATCTTGCAAATCTGTATCCTGATCGATGTATACACTTGTAGCTCCAAACTCACTTACGTCCAACAATCCAAAAGTATAGCCAACAGGCTGAGCGTTTATGGTTGTTTTGTCAATACCTCTCTTGCATCCAATAAATTTATAGGGTGCAATGGTGGTAAAGCTCTCAAAAGATATTAACTCTGACCCAATTTTCAGCACACGGGTGCCATCCGCCAAATTAGTTTCAACTGGATTTTTCGAAACATATATTTCAGTGTCATCCATACTCAACGGTTTTGCCAAAGTAAAATATCTCAACATATTGAGGCGATGGTCAGGTATAGGAGTTACATATCTGCTGTCTCTACCAATATGCGAATGCAATACATGTAGTCCAGGAATGAGACCAGCACCTTCAATTTTCTTTAACATCGACTGCAAATCGTCCTTTCCATTGGGGAAAAGCGATTTATTGTAGTCATAATCGCCCAAGTTTCTGTATCCACTACCTGCTAAAAAGGCAGGATAGTAAATCATAAAGTTGCGAAATCCACCCATTTTAGCATATTTCAGATGTTGGTCAAGGTTCTGTAGATTCACATTGCCCGACCAATAGTAAGATAATTTGGTTTGACAGTCTCTTCGACTCTTCACACCTTTCGGAAGATTGTAATCTTCTTCAATTTGAGCAATTTTGTCTAATAAATTCTCGGAATTTGTAACAATTAAAGCTGCCCCCACATCTCTCAACCTGACATCTTTCACAGCATCAGCCCTCAATATGCGATAACCATTGCGTTCGTCGGCATCTATACGGGCATATTGGTCAGTACCCAACACATTGACAGCAATTTTGTCATCCCAACTTACATTCAACCATTCTCCAAAGTTTTTACGATTGCGTATCGGTAGTTGCAAGAAGCAAATTTCGGTTGCTGGGGGTGGAGTTATCCCAAACCAGGTAGGATATGCATTCGGATGGATTATAAAATCTTCGAATGTGAAGGCTATGTAATCAGGTGTCTCTTTTATGCGGATAACCGCATCATATGGTACAAGCTCAAAACCAACAACCAGTTTATTGCCCTCCCTTCTAATTGAATTTGCCTTAAAGGTCATCCTCTTGTTGGGGTGTGCCAACTTAATTTCATTGTGATAGGGCCTCTCTTGAGTAACTGAAAATATGGGAATGCTATCATGTGCGATTAAGCACTCCTCATTAGTGGGCTTATAAACTAAGCTTTTTGTTATAGCATTATCTCCGATTACTAATTGTAGTTGATCATTTTCAATTACAATATTCTTTTGAGCACTCGTCGTGTTCAATGTCCACGACATGATAATAACAATTGCTGCTGTTAACCAATATCTGAAAGCATTCATATCACATATATTTTAAAAGGTGAAATCAAGGTTGGTATTCATAAGATAACTATACAGTAAAACTATTTTTTTAATTAATCATTTTCTTCGTAGTATTATCTTTCATCGCAGTATGTAAACCATTCAATAAAACGGTTCGCTTTTATACTTGGAGATTCTTTGCCTAAGGTAATAATAATACCATTGTAGTCGAGCACATCAGTTAAACGTATTGCCCAACAGGTGCAAGAAGTTTCAACTGGGTAGTGGTACATATCGAATAGAGTTTTCTATATCTATAGTAGAAAATTACTTACACATCCGAAATATACAAAATCTCCTTATATAAAAACAAAAAAACAGACATCACTGTCTGCATTTCTCTATTATTTGAGCAATCCTAACTGCTTAACATCTTTGTAATACTTATCCAAATCGTCAGGGATATCAAACTCCAACAGCCAATTAACATTAAACTTGTGATGCTTTACATATTTCATCAAATCAGAATTGGCTTGTAGTATTTCGCCCAGCTTATGCGCGTCATCCTCCAACTCGATATGGTAATCGGCATGAAGTTTATTCACCAACATACACGTTCTGTATAACTTATTAAGCATATACACCACATATTTTTGTGTACTCTTTCCGCCAAATAAGTATGATGGTTTTATCAGTAACTGCATTGCCTCCTGCAGTAGAATAAAATTGAGGGATATTTCGCCCACTTTATCTTTAGTCACGTACACATGGCGCGTTATATCGCCACTCAGGTAACGAAATTGCGACAATATGGCTGACAACCTCGCTCCTCTCTCGCGAAATGAAGTTATTCTGTTTTGAATTAGGTCCGCCAATTCGTTACGCATATCAATAGCATCATAAGGAGCCAGTAATTCAAACTCTAGTCGGCGCGCCAACAGTTCGTCTCGTTTAATCAGTCTCCACAAGAGCCTATCCTTCTCTGCAGAAGGTAGCTGTGCAAGGGCTGCTTTAAAATCATCGTGAAACTTCAATTTATTCTATGCTAAAAATTATCGTCTTATCAATCAAATGCACAATTTGGCTGATTCACTGTTTCATAAAAATCATTCCCTTTGTCATCCACCAATATAAATGCGGGGAAATCTTCTACTTCAATCTTCCAAATTGCCTCCATTCCTAACTCAGGATACTCAAGACACTCCAAGGACTTGATACTATTCTGAGCTAATATAGCAGCTGGACCACCAATGCTACCTAAATAGAAACCACCGTGTTTCTTGCAAGCATCAGTTACCTGCTGACTACGATTGCCCTTTGCCAACATAATGAGACTTCCTCCATGCGATTGGAATAAATCAACATAAGAATCCATTCTTCCGGCAGTAGTTGGGCCCATTGATCCCGATGCATATCCTTTGGGAGTTTTTGCAGGACCTGCATAATAGATGGGATGGTCTTTAATGTATTGAGGTAATCCTTCGCCACTATCGATACGTTCTTTTAATTTTGCATGGGCAATATCGCGACCCACAATAATTGTACCCGATAATGAAAGACGTGTAGATACAGGATGTTTACTCAATTCTGCAAGAATATCAGCCATTGGTTGATTCAAATCAATCTTCACTCCTCCACTTTCACCAGTTTCGCGGTACTCTTCAGGAATAAGACGTGATGGATTATCCTCCATTTTCTCAATCCAAATACCTTCTTTGTTTATTTTTGCTTTAATGTTTCGGTCGGCCGAGCAAGAAACACCCATCCCAACGGGACACGATGCACCATGGCGTGGTAAACGTACTACACGTACATCGTGAGCAAAATACTTGCCCCCAAACTGAGCTCCTAAGCCCAATTCCTCTGATGCTTTTTTCAATTTAGCTTCCATTTCCAAATCCCTGAAAGCCTGTCCCCCTTCATTACCTTCTGTTGGTAGGTTGTCATAATATTTTGTAGAAGCCAGTTTTACTACTTTCAAGTTTGACTCCGCAGATGTACCGCCAATTGCAAATGCAAGATGGTATGGTGGGCAAGCTGCAGTTCCCAACGATTTCATTTTATCTATAAGAAATTCTTCTAATTTACCTGGAGTAAGCAATGCCTTGGTTTCCTGATACAGATAGGTTTTATTGGCAGAGCCTCCACCTTTGGCAACACACAAAAAATTGTATTCATCTCCTTCAGTAGCGTACAAATCAATTTGAGCTGGTAAGTTACAACCAGTGTTTACCTCATCATACATATTAAGTGCTGCATTTTGAGAATAGCGCAGATTTTCGTTCACAAAAGTATTATAAACCCCTTTCGAAAGGGCCTCTTCGTCACAACCATCAGTCCATACCCGTTGCCCCTTTTTACCCATAATTATTGCCGTTCCGGTATCTTGACAAAAAGGAAGTACACCTTTTGCTGAAATCTCAGCATTGCGCAAAAAAGCCAAAGCAACATATTTATCATTTTCGCTTGCTTCGGGGTCAGACAGAATTTTCGCAACCTGTTCTTGATGTTCTGGTCGCAACAAAAACTCAACATCACGAAAAGCATGTTGAGCTAAAAGAGTTAATGCTTCCATTTCAACTTTAAGAATTTGTTTTCCCTCAAATTCAGCAGTGGAAACATGCTCATTGGATAGTAGATAATATTCAGTTTTGTCTTCCGATAATGGAAAAGTCTCTTGATACTTGAAAGGTTTTGTAGCCATAACTAAGTTTTGTGTAATATTTTTTATTTGATTTGCAAAAGTACAAAGAAAAACGGTCGAATAGAAACTCAAACCTGCATAAATGCATTGAAGAGTAACAAAAAGAATTCAAAGTATCTCTATTTTTACTATTAACAATGAGGCTCTTTATAAACTCACACAAGCATGGCATATTACTATGTATTAAACCAATAACTCGCATGCACAAATGATTATATGACACTCACTATTTAAAACAGTTGTAAATAAAGCCCCAAAAACCTCCTCTAATTCAATAAAAATAACCATCTTTGCACTTTCAAATATACATATTCATTGCGTATATATATTAAACCTGTTTTCATTTATACATGCGTTTATCCGAACTTCACACAGGCGAAAAAGCCTATATAGTAAAAGTAAATGGTAGCGGTGCTTTCCGTAAGCGTTTACTGGAAATGGGGTTTGTCCGTGGTCAGGAGGTTACCTCAATTCTTAATGCACCACTAAAAGACCCAATCAAATATCATATTATGGAATATGAGGTTTCGTTGCGTCGTAGCGAAGCTGTTATGATTGAAATATCGATGGTCAAACATGATATTCCTTTATATGAAAAAACCTCATATGATATCGACAGAGAAGAACCTATTGCAGAAAACCAAAATAAACATGCTGAACCATCACCTAAACAGCATAAAGATTCCAAAACAATTACTGTTGCATTGGTGGGTAATCCCAATTCAGGCAAAACATCCATTTTTAATATTGCATCAGGTTCGCATGAACACGTTGGTAACTATGGTGGCGTAACTGTCGATTCAAAAGAAGGTAAATTAAAGCACAACGGGTATACCTTTAGAATGATAGATTTACCTGGCACCTATTCTCTTTCGGCATATACACCCGAAGAATTGTTTGTTAGAAAATACATTTTAGACGAAAAACCTGATATCATTATCAATGTTGTGTCTGCCTCATCACTTGAACGCAACATGTACTTAACCACCGAGTTGATGGAGCTCGATGCTCCCATGGTTATAGCACTAAATATGTATGATGAGCTGCAAAGTAGCAAAAGAGAGTTCGATTATTCTTTGCTCTCTAAAATGATTGATATCCCAATCATCCCTACCATTGGCAAGAAAGGATTTGGCATACCCGCCATGTTGAACAAAATCATTGAAATGTATGAAAGCCAATCTCAAAATGGAAGTGGCAACGTACACATTTCTTACGGAAGAGTCCTTGAGAAGTCAATTTCAAGACTGGAGCAAGAGTTTGAGGATACTGATATCTCACATTTAAATATGCCTTTACGTTATTTGTGCATCAAACTACTCGAAAACGATAAAGACATTCAAGAAATCGTTCGTACTCTCCCCCATCATGAGAAAATTTTCTCAAGGGTTGAAAGGGAACGAAACTATATAGAAAACTTGCTGAGAGAAGATCCAGAATCTGCTTTCACCAATGCCAGGTATGGATTTGTTGATGGAGGATTGAGAGAAACGCTTTCTGAAAAGACTAATATTTCTGAAACAACTCGCATACTTGATACAATTGTAACGAATAAGTATTTCGGATTTCCACTCTTCTTTGTCTTCATGTGGGTTATGTTTGAAGCGACATTCCGTCTGGGTAGTTATCCCATGGAATGGATTGAGTGGGTTGTGCAAGTAGTTGGAAACTTTATCCGTGCCAATATGGCTGACGGCCCACTAAAAGATTTGTTAGTTGATGGCATAGTGGGTGGCGTTGGCGGTGTTATTGTTTTCTTGCCCAATATTGTTATTCTCTACGCTTTTATTTCATTCATGGAAGACTCTGGCTACATGGCACGCGCAGCTTTCATCATGGATAAAGTAATGCATAAAATAGGCCTACATGGCAAATCATTTATCCCACTTATTATGGGCTTTGGTTGCAATGTTCCCGCTATTTTAGCAACACGCACCATTGAGAGTCGCAGTAGCCGAATGATTACAATGCTCATTAATCCGCTAATGTCGTGCAGTGCCCGATTGCCAATTTACATTTTGTTTGTAAGTGCATTCTTTCCAAAACATGCCAGTATTGCACTGTTCAGTATTTACATATTTGGTATTTTACTTGCAGTAATACTTTCAAAACTTTTCCGCAAAACACTATTCAAAGAAGAAAACACACCATTCGTAATGGAATTACCACCCTATCGTATGCCAACAGTAAAGTCTACAGTTACACATATGTGGGATAAGTCGCGTCAGTATCTACAAAAGATGGGAGGTATCATCCTTATTGCATCCATCGTCATTTGGTTCTTAGGATATTTCCCTCGCAATCAAGCAAACGATATACAATTTGACAATCAGATAGAGCAAACTTCTAACCTCTTTTCGCAAGGTGAAATAACAGCACAAAAAAAAGATAGTATTGTTTCAAACATCAAAACAATGCAAGCTTCCTCACATCAGGAAAACTCATATATTGGCAAAATAGGCCACTTCATTGAACCTGTAATGCGCCCATTAGGTTTCGATTGGAAAATATCTGTGAGTCTCATTTCAGGAATGGCTGCAAAAGAAATTGTAATTAGCACTTTGGGCGTACTTTATCCAGGCGATAGCGAAAATCAAGAATCGCTTCAAACAAGGTTGAAAAGTGAAACCTATTCTGATGGTTCGCCCGTTTTTACACCACTTGTAGCAATAGGATTAATGCTCTTTGTTTTAATCTATTTCCCTTGCATTGCCACCATTGTAGCTATCAAAGAAGAATCAGGTTCGTGGAAATGGGGTCTGTTCGTCATTATTTACACAACTTCTCTTGCCTGGTTTGTTGCGCTAATTACGCATCAAATAGGCTTGTTATTTTTATAATAAACTTTTTATAATACAATTTGTTTTTATAGTATGAACCTACAGTTTATCATCGTTATTTTTATAGGCATCGTAGTAGCAGCTATTTTACTACGAAGTGTTTATCGTTTTTTCTTTGTTGAAAAGAAAAGTGGATATTGTGGAGGATGTACAGGATGTAGCATGTCACAAAAAAACAAAGAAGAACCAGCTGATCCATATAGATCTTATTTGAAACTCTAAAATCTATTTGAAAAAAGGTTGCAGATATTATTAAGAAAAGTGTGATGAATAATGCGTGTTAAGTGTAAATCAACTACACTTTAAAAGGTGTCTCTACGAAATACCTACAGAATTACGCCACTTGGTATCAAATAATGAGAAAGAAAATAAATTCAAAAGAATTAAGGAGTAAGCTATTGAAAAATAAAAATGCGACACAGTTATTTGTAAACAGAGAAGTTATTTACGAGTGGTTTATTGAAAACTTATCTAAAAGAACATACAGATGTCCAGTAAAGAAAACATACCAATCAGCTGTTGATCAGGAAGACTTAGCAAGGTTATCCCTCATATAAATCACACGCCGATTAGAATAGAGCCATCATTGTTTGAAAAAAAGATATCAGAATTTGAAGAGAATATAATATTCGATTGAATATCTGACGTAATAATTTTGTATGAAAACTTAAGTACATGACAAAAAATCATTTACACAACAACTTAAAGGATTTAGAATAATCTCACATGTATTCATGCTGTGTTAAATCTATCGTTTGAAATGCGATGTTTTTTTTAGAGTTATGTTGCAGACAATTGTAGCAAAGTGTACAATACTTTCAACCTTAAATTTATAATATTCATATCTCTTGATTTTATTGTTGCAAAATAACTCAACCTTTATAGATATAAATAAAACAACTGCTTTTATTTCATTATTAAATTCAAGCATATATATTAACGCTTTGTTTAAAATATGTTGTGCACACATTGCTGTGTATTTCATTTTAGCAAATCTATTGTTTTATATTCTGCTGAGTTTTTTTCTATTTTCTAAATTAAAGAATTGAGAAAGTTATATCATGCATATAAGGGCATTTATTATTACGAAAGCGTAATTAATTGAAGATGTGCGTTATGAGAGTAAGTGAATTGAATTGTCATGTTGCAATTTGATTTTAGAAAGTGCGAATATTAGATTGTTAACCTACAATTTGATTTCCGCAAGTGCGGATATTAGATTATCAACTTACAATATGATTTCCACTAGTGTGGTTGTTAGAATTGTCAACTTACAATATCATTTCCGCAAGTGTGTTTGTTAGATTGTCAAGTTATGATTTCTCATTTCGAAATGTTTTGGTGGCATGGTAATAATGTTTATTAACTAATCCACACTATTTTCACACATTGTAGATTGCTTTCATCTTAATGATGCTTTTAGATGTAATTTTGCAGACTTACACATTGTTACTTTTGCATCTTATAAAGATTTTTTTTGTTACATTTCGTTGAATTTCAATCAAAAAATCAGATTGTCATGTTACAATCAGATTAAATGAGTTTGTGGATATTAGATTGTCATGTTACATTCACACTAAAAGTTTTCTGGATATTGATTTGTCATGTTACAATCTGAGTAATTAAGTTAATGAAAATAAAACTATCACTTTGCAATTAGAATAATTGAGTTGGTGAAATCAAATTGTCATGTAGCAATTAGATCAACTGAGTTGTGTAAATCAGTTTGTCATATTCCAATTAGAGTAACGGAGTAAGTAGAATTGTAAAGCATAACCATTAAAATCCAGAATTAGATAGTGTTCGCAAGAAAACCACTCTTTTTAAAATTCAGAGCCAAAATTATAGTGTAATCTAACAATATTTTGATAAAATTCAAGTTCTTTTTTTTTAAAAATGGTGATAGGCTAAATTTTTGATTTT
>JAQVZQ010000117.1:6731-10903 GCA_028708095.1 Dysgonamonadaceae bacterium | reverse complement strand
CTACTCTCAATGGTTACTTTCCACTTCTTATCGCATTGTCCATTGACACTTGCTTTCCACCAGTTGTTGTTAAACTACCCAACCACAAACAAAAAAAAGGATGCCCCACAAGTGGACACCCTTCAACTTAATAAACTAAAACATACTATTTACCTACAGATGTTTCTCAATCTTTTCAACAAACACCTTTTTAGAACCTGCTCCTACAACTTTGTCAACAATTTCACCGTCTTTGATGAAAACTGTTGTAGGTATATTTCTGATACTATATTTTGAAGTTGCATCGTCATTGTTGTCAACGTCTACTTTCCCTATAACCGCTTTTTCCTTATATTCTTCGGCAAGTTGATCAATGATTGGTCCAACCATTTTGCAAGGTCCACACCATTCTGCCCAAAAGTCTATTACAACGAGTTTGTCTGTTTTTAGAACATCTTCTAAAGTAGCATCTGTTATTTGAAGAGCCATAATTGTTTGATTTTAATAATTAAATAATATTTTTGTTTTTGAATTAATTTACTTTGAATTTGATTGCTTCATTAGCTTTTAAATAATTTACTAATGAGCTGGTCACCGAGATTTTTGTGTTGCGAGCAAAGAGCTCTAAGTTGAGATGAGAGTCTGCCCCATTAATTTGGAAATATAACAACGTATTCCCAGAATTGTTTTTTAATATAGCTGATAAATCCTCAACTGATTCATCGGTTAATTCAGTCAATGGAATTTGTATTGTTAGCTTCTCCAACAGTTTATCTTTCACATCATTAAGCAATTGAATAGAGCTGATCTTTAGTTCCATCTGATTTTCGGCATAGCGGCGTCCTTGCACCCTGCCACGAATGAATAGTGAAAGCCCAGGTCGTGCAAACTTACCAAAATTAATGCTGTCGTCGCCAAACAGAGCCAACTCATGGCTTCCGTTATAATCTTCTACTTTGAATATGGTGTAAGGTGAGCCTCGCTTTGTTTGTCCATCTCGGCTGGAGCTTACCATTCCGCCAAAAGTAACCTCTTTGCCATTCATTTTGTCCATGTCACCTAAATCGGACGTGGATGTATTGCACACATATTTTAAGATGAGCTCATAATCGTCTAATGGGTGTGCCGACAGATAAATACCTATTAAATCACGCTCTTTATTTAGCTTCTCTAAATCGGACCATGCTTTGGCAGTGGGGATTTCAGGTCGTGAGATTTGCATAGAGAAATCATCACCAAACAGTGAGTTCATGTTCATGTTTTGATCAGCCTGAAATTTACTTCCATATCGTATCAATGTTTCTATGAAAGCTTCCTCTCTGTCATTTGTTTCAAAAAACTGTTCGCGGGTGATACCTGGCAATGAATCAAAGGCACCAGCCAAGGCAAGTGATTCTATGTTCTTTTTACCACAAGATGATTGTGGAACTCGCTCAACAAAGTTGAAAATATCGGTGAAATGCCCGTTTTTCTCCCGCTCTTCTATAATACTGGTTACTGCACTTGTTCCAACACCTTTGATGGCAGCCAATCCAAATCTTAAATCTTTCTCTTTGTTTACCGAAAACTTAAAGAATGATTCATTCACATCAGGACTTAATACATTCATGCCCATTGCACGGCATTCGTCCATGAACTTCGTGATTTCTGTAATATTGTTCAAGTTGTTTGACAATACTGCAGCCATATATTCAGATGGATAGTTGGCTTTGAGCCACGCTGTTTGATATGCAATCCACGAGTAGCATGTAGCATGAGATTTGTTGAAAGCATAGGATGCAAACTTCTCCCAGTCCACCCATATTTTCATGAGCACTTTTTCGTTATGACCATTATTACGGCCACCTTCTAAGAATTTCTCTTTAAGAGAATTCATCTCTTCAATCCTTTTCTTACCCATTGCTTTACGCAATTCATCGGATTGACCTCGGGTGAAATCGGCTAACAGACGCGACAGAAGCATCACTTGTTCTTGATAAACAGTGATACCATAAGTTTCGTCCAAATATTGTTGCATGATAGGGATGTCATAAGATATTGTTTCATTCCCATGCTTACGAGCCACAAAGGAAGGAATATAATCCATCGGACCTGGGCGATAGAGTGCATTCATAGCTATCAGGTCTTCGAACTTAGTGGGTTGTAGTTCCTTCAGGTATTTCTGCATCCCTGCAGACTCAAACTGAAACGTTCCACTGGTTTTCCCTTGACTATATAGTTCGTATGTTTTCTTATCCTCTAAGTCTATTTTATTTATATCAATCTTTTCACCAGTTGTGTGCTCAATATTAGCAATAGCATCTTTTATAATAGATAGGGTTTTCAAGCCCAAGAAGTCCATTTTAATAAGACCTGTCTCTTCAATAACAGACCCATCATATTGGGTAACCAGCAGTTTTTCTTTGGTTGTTTTGTCATCGGCAGTTCCCATTGGAACAATATCCGAAATATCTGTTTGAGATATGATAACACCACAAGCGTGAACTCCTACACTGCGGACATTACCCTCCAACATTTGTGCATATTTGAGTGTATCACGAATAACAGGATTTTCACTATTCGCAGCTTCTTTCAATTCAGGCACATACTGAATGGCAGTACGTATATTTACTTTCTTATCAGGAATTCTATCAGGAATCAGCTTGGTTAATCTGTCGGCCTCAGATAAGGGTAGCTTGTGAACACGCGCAACATCTTTGATGGCCGACTTGGTTGCCATTGTTCCATAAGTGATGATGCGAGCTACCTTATCTTTTCCATATTTTTCAGTTACCCATCTCAACACAGTATCTCGCCCTTCATCGTCAAAATCGACATCTATATCAGGCATCGATACACGGTCAGGATTAAGGAAACGTTCAAACAGCAAGTTGTACTTCAGTGGGTCAATGTCTGTAATGCCTAAACAATATGCAACAGCTGATCCAGCAGCTGATCCACGCCCTGGACCAACAGCTACATCCATTTTGCGTGCAGCATTAATAAAATCTTGAACAATAAGGAAGTAACCAGGGTATCCCATTGTCTTCATGGTTTCAAGCTCAAATGCGAGGCGCTCTTTTATCTCATCGCTCAGATTTTCGCCATATCGTTTTTTAGCACCTATATTGGTGAGATGGGCAAGATAATCAGACTCCAGTTTTATGCGGATAACCTTTTCATAGCCTCCCAAGCGTTTAAACACTTTCGGTCCAAACTCTTTTTGTAAGTCTTTGTCGCTAAATCGTGTTTTATATTCTTCTTCAGTACCAAATGATGCTTCAATGGGGAAGAAGGGCATCAGTGCATCGTGATCTATTGAGTAGTGTTCAACTTTGTCAGCAATTTCCAATGTGTTTGAAAGCACTTCGGGCATATCTGAGAAAATCTGATTCATTTCAGCAGTTGTTTTCAACCACTCTTGCTTTGAGTATCTCATTCGATTTTCGTCATCGAAGTCTGCACCAGTGCTCAAGCAAATTAGACGATCGTGTGCATCGGCATCTTCTTCGTTCACAAAGTGAACATCGTTTGTAGCAATGATCTTCACATCGAACTTCTCTGCTATTTTTATTAGCTCTTTATTAACACGTTCTTGTTTGATGAAAGTTGTGGCATCGGCATCAGGTCTGTTTGTTTTATGACGTTGCAATTCTAAGTAATAATCGTCACCAAATACTGATTTGTACCATTGCACTGCTTCTTCAGCTTCTTGCAATTGACCATCATCAATTTTTCTTGATATCTCACCACCCAAACAAGCTGAACTAATAATCAAGCCTTCGCTATATTTTTCCAGCAACTCTTTATCGATACGAGGTCTGTAATAAAACCCTTCAGTCCAGCTTTTAGAAACTATTTTGATGAGGTTTTGATAGCCTTTAAAGTTCTTAGCCAATACTACCAAGTGCCATCCACTACCATCTATTTTATCTTTTTGTTGAAATCTATCTCTGCGTGCCAGGTAACATTCGCAACCAATAATGGGTTTAAACAGGTTTTTTTGTTCTAATGCTAATTGCTCTTTGAGTTCTTGTTCTTCGGCAGAGACCACTTCAGATGCATCATCGCTTCGAATTGTTTTGAGTTGACGCTCTATCTTTTTTATTTTAGTTTTTACAGGGGTATTCTTTTTGTTTACATAATTCACAAAATCTTTTACACCATACATAACTCCGTGATCTGTTAGAGCTAATGCAGTCATGCCATCTTTT
>JAQVZQ010000117.1:0-6721 GCA_028708095.1 Dysgonamonadaceae bacterium | reverse complement strand
ATGCTTGCTTGGCCATCGAGTAATGAATATTGAGAGTGAACGTGTAAATGTACAAATGGTTGCATTTCAGTGGGTATATCTATTATATTGTTTTTTGTATCCTTGCAAATATAAGTTTTTTTCAACTTCTTTTTGCCATTATTTCGGAATATGTTATTCCTCTTTTTCTATCATCCAAAGACTCTGTTAGTTGTGAAGAAATGGAAGGAGAAATATAAAAAAGGTCAACCTTGTTAAGATCGACCTTTTGATTATTATGTTTTGTGTAATTATTAAGCAGATACTCTTTCAAGCCATTTTAGCATAAACAACATTGTGAACATAGATATTAGACAAGCAGCTACAAATACGCTCCACGTTGCCCAAATAGGAATGCTTTCGTAGAATATTGCACCAATAAAGAGCAATTGATTGCCGACTGCTGTTGCTCCAAGCCATGCTCCTTGCATAATGCCTTGATATTGAGGTGGGGCGACTTTCGAAACAAACGATAGTCCCAGTGGGCTAATAAATAGCTCTGCAACCGTAAGTATAAAGTATGTACCAATTAATAAAAGAGGAGTCACTCTTGCTGCATCAGCTAAGCCTCCCATTTGAGTTACTTCTGCTGAACTTGGCAAGTTGTATGATCCTAATGCCATAACAGCGAATGCTGAGGCGGCAATCCCCATACCAATAGCAATTTTCTTTGGGGTAGAAGGTTCCATTCCTTTAGCTCTTAGCCATCCAAATAAACCGATGATAATGGGTGTTAAGAATACTACAAAGAAAGGATTAAAAAATTGGAATATCTCAGCACCTTGAATACTTGTAAATCCTAAGTCAATATTAATCATACTAAGATCGGTATATTGATTTGCAAAGAAAGTCAGCGTGAGACCATTTTGATGGAATGAAAACCAGAAAAATATAACAACGGCAAATACAGAGAATAGTGCATACAATCTTTGACGAACTTCTGTTTTGTCCATTTCAACTACTACGGGTTTTTCAAGTGTATCAATTTTTTGAACAACTTTTTGAGCAGGGTCAGGAAGGGTTTTCTTGTTTATAACATACACAACAACTGATATCAACATAGCTATAATAGCTACTCCGAATGCATAATGGAAGCCAGTGTTGAATATATTTAGATAGCTTTTGGCAAATGCTGTTAAGTCGGTTGGAGCAATAGTGCTTACTTGTGTTGAGAGTTCTGCGAAACGATTGCCAGCTTCAGTTGAAAGGGTTCCCTTAAGAAATCCATGACAAAGGGCCGGTAGGTCAGCGTTGTAAGAAAAACCATTATGTTGTACCCACCAGTTGCGTATTCCAACAGCAATAAGTGGTGCAAATAACGCACCTATATTAATAAACATGTAGAAAATCTGGAAACCCGTGTCTCGTTTGTCAGAATATTTTGGATTATCGTACATTTGTCCTACAACTGCCTGTAGGTTACCTTTAAACAATCCATTGCCAAATGCAATAAAGAATAGCCCAAATAGTGTGAGTGAAAGATAGAGGCCAAAATTTGGAACAGGTGTTGGGGTGGGGATAGCAATCAAAACGTATCCCAAAGTCATTAAAATAAGACCTGCAAGGATTGTTCCTTTATATTTTTTTGTTTTGTCGGCAATAAGTCCTCCAGCCAAAGCAAGGATGTATATTAAAGCATAAAAAACAGAATATATAAGGCTTGCACTTTTTATGTCTAAACCGAATTTAGACATAAGAAACAGCGATAGTATCGCCATCATTATATAGAAACCGAAGCGTTCACCCATATTTGAGAGTGCTGCTCCAATTAGTCCTTTTGGATGATTTTTAAACATTGATTTTGGCTTAAAGGGTTAATGATTTTGTTAATTTGTATAAATTCAGTGCAAATATAAAAAGAATTTGATGATTTTCATCTGAATTTCATTATTCTATTTTATCCATATTCCATATATGTGTGTTCTATAAAGCCATTATAACCTCAAATAATATTAAATAGAGATTTTTAATACATAATTCATAACTTTTTGTTGATGAAAATAAAACAAAGTGTTACATTTGTATTCTTAATTTGAAAAAAATAATTGAAATGAATCATCTTTATTTTGTATACTCATTCTTTTTTTATTTTTACTTTAATAAGTAAAGACAGGATTGAATATGCAAAAATGAATAGATAGTCATATAACATATTAGTTAAATCCTGTTGATCACATCGGCAGGATTTTTTAGTTATATCACATGTATAGTGAAAAAACAAATATATAAATGAAAAGAGTAGCCATTCAAGGGGGATTAGGAGCTTATCACGAAATAGCGGCACGAAATTATTTTTCGAATGAGGATGTAACTATTGTACCTTGCATTACTTTTCGAGACATTTTTGAAGAAACAAAAAAAGATCCTAATCTTATAGGCATCATGGCAATTGAAAATACAATTGCTGGGGGGTTATTACCAAATCACGATTTACTTAAACTGAATGATTTGTGGATTGTTGGAGAATATAAACTGCGCATTTCTCATAATCTTGCAGCATTACCCGATCAATCTATAGAAGATATTAAAGAGGTAACCTCTCATCCAATGGCATTAATGCAGTGTGACGATTTTTTGGATTCTATGCCGAGAGTAAAAGTGGTAGAGCATGAAGATACTGCACTTGCTGCCAAAGAAATTTATGAGAACAACCTAAAAGGAGTAGCAGCCATTTGTAGTTCACATGCTGCAGAGCTTTACAATTTAAATGTACTGGCTGCTGGAATTGAAACAAACAAACGAAACTTTACGCGTTTTCTAATTCTGGCACATAAAGAGATGCTTGCGGATTTACAAAAAGACAATAACATAAATAAATCATCTTTGGTTTTTGTATTACCTCATAGTGAGGGAAGTCTGTCTCGGATTCTTTCGGTGTTATCATTTTACGGAATAAATTTAACGCGTATTCAATCACTACCCATTATTGGGAGAGAGTGGGAATATCAGTTCTATATAGATCTTACGTTTTCAGATTATAATAGATATAAGCAATCTATCGAAGCTATAATGCCCTTGGTAGCGAATCTAAAAGTATTGGGTGAATATAAACAAGGCAAAAACATTGACATTGAAAATAATGAAATATGAAAGAGACTAGTTTTTTTGAACCAGCAGATCATGTAAAAAGCATTTCGGAGTATTACTTCTCTGTTAAACTACAAGAAGTTGCAAAGATGAATGCTGATGGTCAAAATGTTATCAGTTTAGGAATTGGAAGTCCTGATTTCCCCCCTGCAGGCGGTGTTGTAGAGGAATTGTGTGAAGTTGCTTCACTCACAAATGTTCATGGTTATCAACCATATACTGGAATTCCAGAGTTAAGACAAGCTTATGCTGATTGGTACAATCGATCTTATGGTGTAGCACTGAGCTCTTCTGAAGTATTACCACTTATAGGTTCTAAGGAAGGAATCATGCATGTATCACTTGCATTTTTAAATGTAGGTGATGGTGTTTTGGTGCCTAATCCTGGTTATCCAACCTATAAGTCGGTTTCTCAATTGATGCGTGCCAATGTTATAGAGTATGACTTGCTTGAATCAGATAATTGGATGCCCGATTTTGATGCGCTTGAGAAAATGGATTTAACAGGGGTGAAATTGATGTGGGTCAATTATCCCAATATGCCTACAGGCGCAAACGCTACCCATGAACTATTTGAGAAATTAATTGCGTTTGGTAAAAAACACTCTATTATTATTTGCCACGATAATCCGTATAGTTTTATTTTGAATGATAAACCCATGAGTATTTTGCAAATTGAAGGTGCTAAAGATACTTGCATTGAGCTTAATTCAATGAGCAAATCACATAATATGGCAGGATGGCGAATGGGTGTATTGGCTTCTAATGAGCAGTTCGTAAAATGGGTGTTAAGAGTGAAGAGCAACATAGATAGTGGTCAATTTAGACCAATGCAAATGGCTGCAGTTAAAGCACTAAGCACACCCATCCAGTGGCATGAAAATATGAATTTGCTTTATGAGCAACGACGTCTTTGGGCATATAAGATAATGACACTTTTGAGGTGTAAGTATGATACTAACCAAGTTGGACTGTTTGTATGGGCAAAAATACCCGATTATGAAGCAGGAAGTGAAGAGTTAATTAATGATTTATTATATAAAGCGAGAGTTTTTATCACTCCAGGGTTTATATTTGGGAGCAATGGAAACCGTTTTATTCGCATTTCACTGGGCAGTTCTGCCACAAAAATTCAACAAGCATTTGAAAGAATTGCTGATTATTTAGTAAATTCTCCAGACAGAAAACTTTAAAGTTATGAAAATACAATCGATTTTGTTGCCAGGTTTAGATGAGCAACGTCCTCTTATTATTTCAGGACCGTGTAGTGCCGAAACAGAGGAACAGGTAATGGAAACAGCTAAAGAGTTAGCAGCAAACGGAGTTAAGATATTTAGAGCAGGTGTTTGGAAGCCTCGCACAAAACCAGGAGGTTTTGAAGGCGTTGGGATACCTGCACTAAAATGGTTGCAACATGTAAAAAAAGAGACAGGCATGTATGTAGCTATTGAAGTTGCTACCGAAAAGCATGTTTACGAAGCACTTAAACATGGTATAGACATGCTATGGATTGGTGCAAGAACAACGGCTAATCCTTTTGCAGTACAAGAAATAGCTGATACGCTACAAGGAGTTGATATGCCAATATTGATAAAAAACCCAGTGAATGCAGATTTGGAACTTTGGGTAGGTGCATTTGAACGTTTATACAATGCAGGAATTACCCGATTAGGTGCAATTCACAGAGGGTTTAGTTCGTCAGATAAGAATATATATCGCAATATGCCTCAATGGCATATTCCTATTGAATTGAAACGACGCTATCCTGATTTACCCATTATTTGCGACCCAAGTCATATTGGTGGAAGCAGAAAACTGATTAAAACTATTTCGCAACAAGCAATGGACTTGAATTTTAAAGGTCTAATTATTGAAACTCATCGCAATCCTGATGAGGCGTGGAGTGATAAAGATCAACAGGTAACTCCTGCTGAGTTAAAGAAAATAATTGAGTCGCTTGTTATAAGAGAAACAACTCAATCAACAGAAGATCTCTCCGATTTGCGCAAACAAATAGATGAAATTGATAATAGTTTGCTTGAACTACTTAGTAAACGAATGCGTGTTTCGCGTGAAATAGGTACTTATAAGATTGAGCATAATATGCCTATACTTCAAACAGTGCGCTACGATGAAATCCTTACTACCAGAATACAACAAGCAGAGAAGATGGATATGTCGGGTGGCTTTGCCAAGAAATTCCTCGAGGCAGTCCACGAAGAGTCTGTGCGCCAACAAATGGTGATTATGAATGTAGAGAATGGTAACCAAAACGTAGTGAAAGAAGAGTGATTCTACTATTAAAAGTTAAATGGCTTAATGGTTGAGATAAAATAAAGCATAGAATAAAGTTATGAGAATATTAATTGTGGGTGCTGGCAAGATGGGTTCATTCTTCGCCGATTTGTTAAGCTTCGATCATGAAGTGGCTTTATTAGATGTTAACCCAAAAAAATTGCGCTTTATTTATAACACTGAGAGGATGACAAAACCTGAAGAGGTTAAGTCATTTGATCCCGAATTGGTGATTAATGCTGCAACATTGAGTTATACTATTGAGGCTTTTAAGTCCATTTTGCCTTATATTTCAGAATCATGCATTTTATCTGATATTGCTTCGGTAAAAACAGAACTTGAATTGTTTTACGCTGATGCTAAAAGGCCTTTTGTGTCAACACATCCTATGTTTGGTCCAACATTCGCAAGTTTAAACGATTTAAGCTCACAGAGTGCTATAATCATCTCTGAATCAGATCACATGGGAAAAGTTTTTTTCCGTGATCTTTATAAAAGTATCAAGCTAAACGTTTTTGAATACTCCTTTAATGAACACGACGAAACAATCGCTTATTCACTTTCAATACCTTTTGCTTCAACACTTGTGTTTGCATCAGTTATGAAACATCAGGATGCACCAGGAACTACATTCAAACGTCATTTGAGTCTTGCAGAAGGGTTGTTGTCAGAGGATGATTACCTACTTTCAGAAATACTTTTCAATCCACACACTTCCAATCAGGTAGAAAAAATTAGAGAGAAACTTAAAGAACTTTTAAATATTATCAATGAGAAGGATAACGACGGAATGAAGCGCTTTTTAACCGATGTTAGAAAGAATATTGAATAGGTTTACTTTACGTTTTTCAAAATAAGAAAAACCCATATTATTTTTCGCTGGCGCAGATCTCCTGATCTGTGCCTTTGTATATTAAGCTTGTAGGCACAAGGCTGGAGACTTGCGCCAGCCAAGGAACCCCACACGAAAGGATTCGTGCGGGAGCGATGTTACCAATAGTCCATTTAGCTCTGGATTAAAGCCCATTAGGGCTGAAATTATTATAGCAAATAGTGTAGATCTATGCTAAAACTCCGTAAGGAGTGACACAATTCATCAATTCTCGTGAATCCCTCGCTGGTGCAGATCTCCTGATTTGAGCCTTTGTATATTAGATTTGTGGTATGCAATATGAGATAGGGATTAGGGCTGGAAGCTAGGGTGTCCAAAACTATGTTCCTAAAACTACCCTGCTTTTCCTAAGCGTTTAATACGTAATTGCACAAGATTTGGAGTTAAATTTTCCTTTGCCCAAGTATCTATGTGGTTCATTCGCTTCTC
>JAQVZQ010000116.1 GCA_028708095.1 Dysgonamonadaceae bacterium | reverse complement strand
AAAGTTCCAATTTTGTGTAGGTTGCAACGATCCACTTATGCCCAAACTATGGGTGAGTTGGCCATCATACTCAAGTTTTTCAGTATTGAAATCACCATATCCGTAACGCAACGAATAGTTGAACGATAAGTTCCAATTTACGCCAGGGCGTCTGTATCCATACTCATCAAACTCGCCCCCAGTGTCGCTTTCTTGTTGAAATTTACTCTTCATTTCTCTTCCCGCTTCTTCAAATTCGGGTTCTGTGCCCAAGCTGCCATCATCTATTTCGTCTTCTGGCAATTCTTCATCGTCTTTCTTGTCTTTGTCACCTTTTTTTGCAAACAATCTGGAAAAAGTGTCTGGATTTATCGAATATGAAAAGGAGGTTCCTGTGCTGTATAGCTTGCCAAATCCCTTTCCGTTGAGCACCCTCAACTTGTCGACATGAATGGGTCGCCCATTCTCGTTCACTTCATACAAATAGGGATCCCACGTAGCGTTGAGGCTTAGCGTGTACGATTTCGATAGCTTCAACCGCATGTTGGTGTATATCATGCTCCACTTCATAGAGTCGGCCATCAGGTTGTGGCTAAAGTTGATGCCCAAATCGTCAATCAAACTCACTTTCTTGAAGCCCGTGGTGTCACTCTCCGAGCGTATTTTCATCTCCACATTGTTCTTAAAGTCGAATCCAATATTGCCTTGTTTGCCCTGCGATGGAGCACCAAACATCATGCGCGAATAGGGTGAATAAGTGTAATCAACATCTTCACCATACTCGTTGCGATAGGAGTATGTTTCGTAGAAATTGAAAGCTGGCGCACCAAAATCTGGCGAGTAGCTAAAGCTAATGCTGGGCGAAAACACGTGACGAATGGCTTGTACTTTGTCTCCAAACATTTTCCAAGGCACATACATACCATATAGTTTGGTGTTGGCACTTATCGATGTGTTAAAGTCGTACACGCGATTAAATCCATAAATTGTATCCGATGTCACATGTCGTTTTGATACGGGATCCCACTCTTGCATCTCCTTCCCTGTATACCAACGCTCGTTATAATTGAACGAGGGCGATATGTTGATGTAGTCAAACAACGAGAAAGTAGCACTGATTGGGATTCTGTGGTTCATTCCGTTTTGCCAATCTTTGATAATATTGGACTCAAGAAATTTATTCTCTTTGGTATTGATGGAATTACGGAACTCACCCGAATAACTCATCGTTATTTTTTCGTACCAACGTTCTTCACCAATGGCATCTTTGCGCTTAAATGGATAGATACGACTCATGCTGGCAGATAAGTTGGGCAGTGTTGCCGAAATTGTTGAGTCGCGCGACACCTGATTCACGCTTGCCGATGCCGATAAGTTCCACGGCGAATTGGGGAAACGTTGTGTTATATTTACCGACGAGCTTTTGGTATTGTTGGTAGCCTGACGGTTGTAGCGTGAGTTCAAGTTGCGTTGGTTGTAACTACTGGTAGAGTAGTTTACACTTGCCGACAGTGTGCGATACATATTCGCCTTTGGATCTTGCGAGTGTGTCCAGCTCAATCTAAAGTCGGTTGATGCCGAATAGTCGGGCATTCCCTTATCTCCCAATATGGTTTTCATATAATAGGCATTCACATTGCCCCTATACTTATATCTTTCCTGATAGTTACTCCTCACTCCTGCTCCCCATGTTCCTTTTGTATATATTTCTCCCGTTAGGGCAAGGTCAATGTAATCGCTTATCGCAAAATAATATCCACCATTGTGCAGGTAAAACCCCCGCTCCATTTCGTCACCATACGATGGCATGATGATTCCCGACGAATAGGTCTCGTTGAATGGGAAAAATGCAAACGGTAACACCAGCGGAAAGAGTGGTACATCGGCAACCACCAGCCATGCAGGTCCCGTCACAACATCTTGGCCAGGTCTTACTTTTGCCTTCGACAGATTGAGGTAAAAGTGGGGGTGTGTGTGTTCGTCGCAAGTGGTATATTTAGCGTTTACCATGTAGAACGAGTTGTCGTCATTCTTTTTTGCCTCATTGGCCACAATATAACCTTCGCCTTGCTCGGTGACTACGTTCTTGATAAATGCTTTTTCCGTCTTGAAGTTGTAGCGCACGTTCTTCATCTCATATTGTGTGCCCTTGTCGTCAAATATTGGGTGTCCGAACTCTTTTCCCACCGAGTCAAGCCCGAAGGTTGCACCAATTGCGCTACTGTCCATGTCCATGGTGATTTTCTCACCTTTGATAGTTATTTCTTGATACCTCACTTCAGCATCGCCATACAAATATCCCAAGTTACCTTTGGTAAACACAATGGAGTCTTGCGCTGTGTAGTTTACTGTGCTTTCGAGGGTCTCCTTTTTCACTGGCACTGAGTCAATGTTATTCACCAACAGAGAGTCGGTTTTTATTGTATCAATGTTGTTGGGGAGATTTGGTTGCTGTAAATTGGGCGTGTTTATTGAATCACCGCTTGTGGTCTCCGTCTGCGAGAGAGAGATTGGAGCGTTCGTCAAGAACGTAGTAACAAATATTATACAGACTATGAGGTGTTTCATCTAAAAGCTTTGGGGCAGTACTCAATTGACTGGCAAAACTAATCATTTAAGTATTAACTACCTCAAAAAATATAAAAATAATACTTAAGACCTACGCTCTTGCCATTTGTGCAAACACACAATTTATCGGATGTTGGCAATAGAAATGATATCGGCAAACACACCAGCAGCCGTAACGGCTGCTCCTGCACCGTAGCCTTTTATTACCATTGGGTGCTCGTTGTATCTTTCGGTAGATATCATGATGATGTTGTTGCTACCCTCCAAGTCGTAAAAGGGATGACCCGACTCCACCTCTTGCAGTGCTACTTGACAATCGCCCCTATCGTAGGTTGCCACCAGACGCAAGCGTTTGCCTTCCAGCTCCAGTTTTTGGCGGCGCGCCTCAAATACCTCGTCCATTTCAGGGATGGCTTTCCAGAATTGTTCCAGCGGTCCATCGAAATATTTGATTGGTATTAGGGGTACTTTCTTTACATCTTCTTGGTCAACATTGCCTCCTGCCTCGCGCGACAGTATAACAAGCTTTCTCACCACATCCAGTCCGCTTAAATCGGTGCGTGGGTCGGGTTCGGCAAACTTTGCATCGACCGACATCTTGATAGCTTTGCTAAAAGGGATATCCTTGCTCAAGGTGTTGAATATAAAATTGAGCGTTCCCGAAAGTACTGCTTGTAGTTTGATGATTTTATCGCCTGAGTTGGTTAGCGAATTCATGGTGTTGATGATAGGAAGTCCAGCACCTACATTGGTTTCGAACAGGAACTTCACTCCGTTCTTGCGTGCAGTATCCTTTAGTAAATTATAGTTCTCGAATGACGAAGAAGCAGCTACTTTGTTGGCTGCAACTATTGAAATATTGTTTGACATAAGGTCTGTGTACAACTCAGCCACCTCGTCGCTTGCCGTGCAATCCACAAATACTGCATTGAAAATATTCATTTCAGCAATTTCTGTGCGAATTACCTCAGGCGAGCTGTCAACTCCATTGGTCATCAGGTTGTCGTAATAATTTTCCAGCTCAATACCATCGCGATTAAACAACGCTTTGCGTCCATTGGCAATTCCAACCACATTTATGCGCAACTTGTTTTGAGCTTTTAGTGTTTCTTTTTGCAGTTGTATTTGATTTAACAAGTTGTTGCCTACAGTTCCTGTGCCAACAACAAACAAATTGAGCTCTTGATAAGCCGAAAGGAAAAAAGAATCATGCACTACATTCAACGCTTTACGTAAATTGTCTTTTGTGATAATGCATGAGATGTTTGTTTCGGATGCTCCTTGTGTTAGCGTCTTCATGCTGATGCCACTTCTGCCTAATGCAGCGCAAAACTTAGCGGAAATACCAGGAACGTTTTTCATGTTTTGTCCAACAATGGCAATTGTTGAAAGATCATATTCAACGGTGATTTCATTGATGCTTCCCATCTCAATTTCGTGTGCAAACTCTTCGCTCAATACCCTCCTTGATATCTCTGCATCGGGTCTGCTCACACCAATTGATGTGCTGTTTTCAGACGATGCTTGTGAAACAAGAAACACACTTATGCCGTTTAGTGCCAATGTTCGAAATATTCGGTGATTGACACCAATAATACCTACCATTCCCAATCCTTGGATGGTAATGAGTGCTGTATCGTTAATTGACGAGATTCCCTTAATTATTTTGCCGTTTTCTTTCGATTTTTTGTTTAAAATAAGTGTTCCAGGTGATGTTGGGTTAAAACTATTGCGCACCCTTATAGGAATATTCTTATGATATACAGGGAAAATTGTGGGCGGATAGATTACTCTGGCACCAAAGTTGCTCAGTTCTGTTGCCTCAATATACGACAACTCTTCGATTACATAAGCTGAGTCAATAATTTTGGGGTCGGCGGTCATAAATCCATCCACATCTGTCCAAATCTCCAAAATTGATGCATCCATTGCTGCCGCAATTATTGAGGCTGTGTAATCTGAGCCACCACGCCCCAAATTAGTGATATCGTTTTCTTCCTTGCTGGAAGCAATGAAGCCAGGAACGATGGCAACTGTTGAAATATCCTTCATCGTTTCTTTGATGAGTTTGTTGGATAGTGGAATATCGGGGATATGATTGTTGAACTGCTTCGTCGTTTTGATAAATTGGGTAGAATCGTACAACTGCGAAGCAGGAATTACTTTTGAAAGTATAAGACTTGAGAGTCGTTCACCATAGCTAACAATCTTGTCGGATGTTTTTTGCGACAAATCACCTATAAGAAAGACTCCCCTTAGGATGTTTTTCAAATCATCCAACAAAGGTTGCACCTTCTCCAATAAATCCTTTTTGATTTCGTCCGACTCTATGATCTCTTCGATTATTTCGAAGTGGCGATTGTGTATAATTTCGCAAATCATCTCGTAAGATTTGTTTGCATTCTTTGCATAGCCTGCTGCTTGTAGAAGTTGCTCGGTTACACCATACAGAGCAGAGACAACCATTACTACAGGTTGGTTCTCTCCCGCTATTATATCTTTTACTTTGTTGATGGCATCGGAAGATCCTAAGGAAATTCCACCAAATTTCATCACTTTCATCTTATTACTAAACGATTATTCGTTTGTTGTTATTATAGGGTTTCTTAATTGATTCTCTTTATTAGCAATCATTTCCTTTGTTGCTATTAAATGGGTGTATGGTTTGTCGATACATCGAGTATTGATATAATTTACTTCTTGCCCAGGCGGGGCATTGGGTAGGATGTTGAGTAGATAGAATACAAATTATACATAGTTTGGGATAATTACTCTACAAAGATATGGTATTTATCCAAAAGAATAGAAAAATGAAAGGAAAAGATAGCAGTTTGTGTTTAAACTCGTTTTAAATAAACTGAAACGGAACCATCTTTTACATTGAACCATCCCCTTCCATCATCACCTATTATGACATCTTCTTTGATGTTACCTAATTTATCAAACCATGCAGAGCCGATGTAATCTTCTCCCACAAACATTGGCTTTTGTCCACCTTGCCCGTTACTCATAATGACTACGCAGCCATCAGGATGCTCCTCTGCTCCTTTTCTTACCCAACCTACTACGTTGGGATGATCGAAATAATCATCCTGCTCACCATAAGCGAAATCTCTGCGCACATCCAATAGCTGATCTATGATCCATTGATTGTCATCTAATGGTTGATCTCCACCAATTCCATAATAATCTCCAAGAAAAATACAAGGATATCCATCTTTACGCAGTAAAATGATAGCATAAGCTAATGCTTTGAACCAAGGTTGCACATAAAATTCAAGGGCTTGCATGGGTTGTGAGTCGTGGTTATCAACAAACGTTACGGTTTTTAATGGGTGAGCAGCCAGAACGCTATTATCAAATATTTTACGCATATCAAAATCGCCACCCTCCTCTGACGCTTGCTTGAAATTGAAGTGAAGTGCTACATCAAACAGATTTATATTGTAATTTACATTGTGTAGGTAATCATTTATAACCATATTGTCGTAATACCAATACTCGCCAACGGCGTAAAAGTCATCGCCAAACTCTCCTTTCACATGTTTGATGAGATCATCTATAAACCAATCATTAATATGCTTGATAGCATCTAAGCGAACACCATCAATATTGGTTTCCTTTATGAACCAACTCATCCAACGTTTGGTCTCTTCGTAAACTTCAGGATGTTTGTAGTCAATATCATTGAACATTAGATAATCGAAGTTGGCAAATTCATGACTCACCGATTGGTCAGCCACATCTATTCCTTTGTTATCACCTAATATTACATAAATGGCTTCTTTGTTATCGCGATGATTGTAATCTGTAGCTGAAAAGTGTTCCCAACTCCATTTAAAGTCAGAGTAATTATTGTCTCTTCCTGGAAAAGTGAAACGCGTCCAACTTTCAATTTCATAAGGCTCTGTTATTCCTTTGTTTCGATCATGAGGATCCACTTCTACTACATGGAATGACTGCAGTTCGTCACCACCCGCCTTGTGATTGAGAACTACATCGGCATAAACTAAAATCCCGTTTGAATGCAAAGCATTAATACAGTCATGCAATTCTTGTTTTGTTCCATACTTTGTACGAACAGTTCCTTTTTGATCGAATTCACCAAGGTCGTATAAATCGTAAGCGCCATACCCAACATCATCGGAACTTGTTGCTTTATAACAAGGCGGAATCCAAACAGAAGTTACACCTATCTGACTTAAATGTTGAGCGTCATCTTTTAACCTATTCCATAGAGTTCCATCGTTTGGTAGATACCATTCGAAGTATTGCATCATTAATCCATTTGTTCTCATGATAGTTATATAAGTGGTTTTTTTATTATATATACAACAATATAGAATAAAGGGCTGTTCATGGAGTTTGTCTTTATATGGTATTATTTGCGTGTTTTTTTTAAGGTAACAAAAATATTAAACGTTAATGCTTAAATGTCATCAATATAATGTTACTTTTGTATAGCAGTCGATCGGTTTGTCGCTGTACATTAATTGTGTAGAGGAAAGTCCGGGCAGCTGAGAGCGCCATATTTCCTAACTGGAAGCTATTTGTGAGAGTAGAGCAACGTAACAGAAAACAACCGCTTGTTATTTATAACGAGTAAGGGTGAAAAGGTGGGGTAAGAGCCCACCGGACTTTGTAGCAATACAGAGTGCCGTACGTCTTATGGGTTGCAAGGTCATGTATATCGGATATTTGTAGGGCTGCTCGTCCGATGCCGAGGGGTAGACCGCTAAAGACCAATGGTGACATTGTTCGCAGATAAATGACAAACATTTCAGGTTAATTTGAAAAACAGAACCCGGCTTATAGATCGACTGCTTTTTTTATTTTTCAACAACAGTGTATGAAAGAGAGCAATAACAAAAAGAGGGAAAAAGGGAAAAAGGGTAATTTGAGTAAACTAAAATCCAAGATTTCTGATTTAGTTGATTTTCTTACCTATGAGATATGGCGTTTAGATTCACGACACGTGAGTGGTAAACGAAATATATTTTATAATGGAGTCAAGGCTGTGATTATGACCATTCGTAATTCACAGGAACTTCAGTTAAACGTCCGTGCTGCCTCACTAACATACCGAACCTTACTATCACTTGTGCCAGGACTGGCCGTCCTTTTTGCTGTTTCCCGAGGGTTTGGATTACAAAATATCATTCAAAGCCAATTATTTACTTATTTCCCTGGTCAACAGGAAGTCCTTTTGCAGGTAACAGAATTTATAGACAACTCTTTGCAACATGCTAAAGGAGGAGTATTCGCTGGGGTGGGAGTTATCCTGCTTCTATATACCGTGTTTATTCTCTTTTCTGATATTGAGGACAACTTCAATAAGATGTGGCAATTGAGTAAAGGCAGAACTATTCAACGTAAAATAACTGATTATTTTGCCTTGATTATTATTATGCCAGTTTTTCTGGTTCTTAATAGTGGACTTTCGTTAATGATAAGTTCTTCTACCGTGTATTTTGATGCTTTTAGTTACATATTGAATCCTCTTATTACGCAGGTATTAAATTTCCTGCCGTTTCTTATTACCATTCTGGTTTTAACGCTACTCTATAAGTTTATGCCTAACACCAAGGTTAAATTTATGAATGCACTTATTGCTGGTGCTGTCGCTGGCACAGCCTATCAGTTATTTCAAATAGTGTACATTAGTGGTCAGTTGTGGATAACAAAATACAATGCTATTTATGGTAGTTTCGCAGCGTTGCCATTACTGCTATTGTGGTTGCAACTATCATGGAATATTGTACTGATGGGTGTACAGCTATCCTTTTCGTTGCAAAATGTTCAAAAGTTCTACTTCGAAAAAGAAACAAAGAATATAAGCAGAAGATACAATGATTTTTTTACGATACTTATCACGTCACTTATTGCAAAAAGGTTTGCTGCTGAAAAATTGCCTTTAACTACCGATGAAATCTCCGAAAAACATGCAATACCTACTCGATTAACCAATCAAATAATTGACTTGTTACAAGATTTGCAAATAATAACCCCCACACCTTCTCAAGAAGATGATGAGATTATGTGTTATCAACCTGCTTTCGATATTAATTTGATGAGTGTTAATTCACTTTTGGAAAAAATTGATACTTATGGGTCAGAGGACTTTATAATTGATACAGATGTGGAGTTTAAATCTCACTGGGATGCTCTTATGCATTCTCGTATTAATCTTCAGAAAGACCAAGGGGATGTTCTGTTGAAAGATTTGTAATGGTGATTTGTTAACTCAGTAAAAGCAGGATGACAAATAGTCCATGTATTTAAAATAAAACAAACTACATTTTGAAAAAGAAGCATAACAAGGTGTCGGTTATTATTCCAGTCTATAATATGGAAATGTATTTAGCTGAGACACTCGATTCAGTCTTGAAGTCTAATTATCATGACTTTGAGGTGATTGTGATGGACGACGGATCAACTGATGACTCGTTTTCTATTGCAGAAAGTTACATGATAAAAGATAATCGAGTGCGAGCATTTACTCAGCCCAATGGAGGGGCATCTTCAGCTAGGAACAGTGCAATTAGTATGGCTCAAGGATTCTATATTTTACCTTTAGATGGAGATGATCTTATTTCAGATAACTACATCTCAAGGGCGGTTGAAATTTTGGATGCAAAACCAAATATAAGAGTTGTAAGCAGAGAAGCACATTTCTTTGGTAATAAAAGGGGAAAATGGAAATTTGAGCCATTTAGTTTAAATTTGTTATGCAGAAGAAACCTGATAGATGTCTGCTCAATGTACAGAAAATCTGATTGGGTGAAAGCTGGTGGATACTGCAAGGAAATTTTAGGTAGAGAGGATTGGGATTTTTGGCTTTCGCTTTTTAAAATGGGAGGAGATTTTTATCGCCTTCCTTTTGTTGGGTTCTATTATAGAATAAGATTTAATTCAAAGAGAGTGCAGACCCGTAGTTTACATAAGGATATTATTGACGCTTTGAATGTTCGACATAAACCTCTTTTTTATAAAGAACTGTGTGGAAAGCTCCATTACCAACGTACATATTCGAAAGCATTGAATATTGCTATAGGGTGGTTTAAACCACAAAATGTTCATGTTATCTCTTCGGATCCGAATATAGAAAAACTTGTATATGCAGCTAATGAAACCGATAATGCAAAGAATTTTTTGAACATTGATACAAATTCCGTCTCATATATTGCTTATGAAGAGAGACGTTTCCATATTCCAGGCACAAAAATTCAAAAATCAATTGCTCGAAACACTTTTGACCCATCAAACAAATCTCATTTAGGGTATTACGAAGAACAGATTTCTCCATTTCTGTTGAATAGCTTTTTGGTCATAAACAAAATAAGAGAATGAAAGCAAGTCTTATTATATCTGTATATAAAAACGTTCCATTTCTTAAAGCGGTCCTTGATTCACTGAAATTTCAGACAGTGAAAGATTTTGAAATTATTATATCTGAGGACGGGAATGATATCAAAATGAAGAGCTTCATCGAAAATTATCCGTTTGAACAACCTTATCAGCATATTTGGCAAGAAGATCTTGGCTGGCGTAAAAACAAGTGCTTGAATAATGCAATTAAAGCAGCTAAAGCAGATTGGCTTATTTTTATTGACGGGGATTGTATTCTTCATGAACGATTCATAGAAATGCATTTGCTCTATGCAAAAGAAGATGTTATTCTTGCGGGAAAACGTGTTAAGTTGGATGAACCAAGTTCCCTTTTTTTGTTAGAAAATAGCTCACATCTACTTCGCATGCAACAAAAGTTAAAGCGTAAACTGATTTTTGGAAAGGGAGAGACAGCTTTTTTGGAGGAGGGCTTTTTCATTTCTCCAAAGGGCTTCTTGTGGTTTATTCCCAGATTCAGGAGGAATAATAGATTGCTTGGATGTAATATGTCTTTCTCAAAAAAAGCAATTTATGCAATCAATGGATTTGATGAAGATTATATTCTTCCTGCGGTTGGTGAGGATGCAGATTTGACATGGAGATTTAAGGCGGTTGGGTATCATCTTTTCTCTTTGCGTAACTTAGCCATTGTTTATCATCTTAATCATCCTACGAGTTGGATTAGTCAAGATGAAAATCTGATAAAGTATCACGATAAAATAAATAAAAATGAATTTGTCTGTAAGAATGGGCTGTTGAAAATGTTGTGATTATAGGAATATTGAAAACATTAGCTGACTACTAAGCAATGGAATTATGATAATAAAGGGTTATTGTTTGAGGGAAGATAAATAGGCGCATTCAGAAAACAGACATTAAGATTTAGTTTTTTCGTTGAAAATGATTGGCAACCCCTTTGAGTTTTTTTAAATAAAAATCAAAGGGGTTGTTTTTTCACTTTAAAAGTGCAAAATTGGTG
>JAQVZQ010000115.1 GCA_028708095.1 Dysgonamonadaceae bacterium | reverse complement strand
GTAAATCAGCACTCTAATAAGACATTAACAAAAAGCAAGGCAGCGTAACAATACACTGATTATAAAGAGAATAGAAAAATACCACCTTGTTTTAAATTAGAAAAGAATAGGTGGGAAACTTGAGTTATTAATTACACGACAATTAAATAAAACATCATATCCAAATAAGAAGCAGTGCAATGACTTTGCGAAAAACTAAAAAAGAGAATTGGGCGTAATTCATTAAACCTAGAAGATGCAACTTATTCATAGCAGTACAATTCATTCCAATTAAGAAATATAGTTTATTGAATAAGTTGCTTTCTTAATACATATAATTATACGTCCCTAAATAATCTATTATTTTTTATAGCTAAGAAAGCTCACGTAGCAAGTAGCACTAGTTCTAAAGTTAACACCTTAAAATCATTGCGTAGTATAAAACTAAAATCTTTACCCCTTTTGTTATATTTGAGAAGTTTATAATCTAAGATCATATAATTCTCACTAAGAAAAAAAGAAAAGCATAAACTACAATTTAAAAAAATGTGATTGCAAAAGAAGAATTCATTATTCAATCATTTTCTTAAAAGATATTTGTAAATTTGCTATTAATGAGTAAACAATAACTTAAATCATGAAAACTCAAACAGTCATGGCAAAAGGGATCTTCAAATTACCCAAAATAACCAACGAACCCATCAAAGCCTACGCTTTGGATTCGACAGAAAGGAAAGAACTGAAAGCAAAATTAGCAGAACTCAGAAAAGGAGGTCTCGATCTGCCTATGATAATAGATGGTAAAGAAGTGCGCACAGACAAACTTCACGACATACGCCCTCCACAAGACCACCAACATTTGCTGGGTTACTATCATCAAGGTGATAAATCGCATGTACAGATGGCCATTGATGCAGCACTGAAAGCCAAGCCAACATGGGAAAAAATGAACTGGGAAAGTAGGGCTGCCATTTTCTTGAAAGCCGCTGATCTGATTGCTGGACCTTATCGACAAACGATTAATGCGGTGACTATGTTAGGGCAATCGAAGAATGTTTTCCAATCAGAAATTGATGCAGTAGGCGAATTAGTAGATTTTTATCGGTTCAATGTAAGAAATATGTATGAACTATATGCAATGCAACCCAACTCATCGACTGGAATATGGAACAGAATGGAATGGCGTCCCTTAGAGGGTTTTATCTTTGCATTGTCTCCATTTAATTTCACCGCAATTGCAGGAAACTTAGGTGGTGCACCTGCATTAATGGGTAATACGGTAGTATGGAAACCCTCCAAAACAGCAGTTTATGCAGCTCATCTTGTTATGAAAATATTACAAGAAGCTGGACTTCCTGATGGAGTAATAAATCTGGTGTTTTGTTCAGGACCAGATGCATCAGAAGTGGTGTTGAACGACGAGAACTTTGCAGGTATTCATTTCACTGGCTCAACAAAGGTGTTTGACGAAATGTGGAAAACAATCGCAAACAATGTGCGTAAATATAAATCGTATCCTCGCATTGTAGGGGAAACTGGTGGTAAAGATTATGTGTTTGCCGACTCAACTGCCAATGCTAAACAAATTGCGACAGCACTTACCCGTGGAGCATTCGAATATCAAGGACAGAAATGTTCGGCTGCATCACGTGCATATATTCCTGATACTCTTTGGGATGATGTAAAAAAATATATGGAAGACGACTTGAACAAGATAACAGTGGGCGGAGTTGAAGACTTCTCTAATTTCGTGAATGCAGTGATTGACGAAGAGTCTTTCAACAAACTTGCTAAATATATAGATGACGCAAAAGTATCAGACGATGCAGAAATTGTTATTGGCGGGAAGTATGATAAAGAGGTAGGATACTTTATTTATCCAACTGTTATTTTAGCTAATAGATCTGATTATGTTACTATGCAAGAAGAATTGTTCGGTCCGATATTGACAGTTTATGTGTATAAAGAGAATGAAGCAGAAGAAACATTGAACTTGCTAGACAAAACCTCGCCATATGCGCTTACAGGGGCAATATTTTCTACTCGCAGAGATAAAATAGAACACTACACACAACGATTGACCTATACAGCTGGCAATTTCTACATTAACGATAAACCTACTGGTGCTGTGGTTGACCAACAACCTTTTGGCGGTGGACGACGATCGGGGACGAATGACAAAGCGGGATCTATCTTTAATTTAATGCGCTGGGTGTCTCCTCGATGCATTAAAGAGAGTTTTGTACCAGCAACAGATTATATGTACCCGAATTTTCTGAAAGAATAGATAATTCTAGTTGAAAAATGAAAGAAAAAATTGCAAATATTACCAGCAAAAAAGACATGCTAAATTATAGCTTTAGTTTTTAAATTATTTTTTCATTGAACTCTAGCATCCTTGCAAAATAGAAAAATGTAGAACAAAGTACGTAATTGATTAAAATAAAAACAGAACAACTCAAAACATTGTTATTGAAACAATAAATAAATTCAAAAGAATGGGGAAAATAAACATCGCCATAGATGGAGTTTCATCAAGCGGCAAAAGCACAATGGCTAAGGACTTGGCCAAAATTATTGGTTATATATATATTGACAGTGGTGCAATGTATAGAGCAGTTACGCTATATTGCTTAAGAAATGGTATTGTAAAAGATGACAAAACAATAGATGAAGAAAAACTGAAAGCTCAATTGTCAAATATAGATATCATTTTTAAGTTGAACGTTGAGACAGGCCGTCCTGATACATATCTGAATAGGCAAAACGTAGAAGGAGAGATTCGCGGCATGGAGGTATCGGCACTGGTAAGCCCTGTCAGCGCGATTGGATTTCTACGGAAAGAGATGGTGAAGCAACAACAAGCCATGAGCCTCAACAAAGGAGTTGTAATGGATGGTAGAGACATTGGCACAGTTGTCTTTCCAGATGCAGAGCTAAAAATTTTTGTAACTGCATCACCCGAAATCAGAGCGAAGCGCAGAGTAGACGAATTGCGCATGAGAGGAAACAAAGAAACCACATACGAAGAGGTGCTTGAAAATATAAAATACCGCGACCATCACGACCAAAATAGGAAAGAGAGCCCGCTGCGCAAAGCAGAAGATGCAATTGTGTTGGACAACTCGACTATAAATATTGAGCAACAATTGCAATGGGCTGTTGATATGTATCATAAAACAATAGAAAAAAATAATGGCAAAAATAGAGATAGATAAAAAATCGGGAACATGCTTTGGCGTTTCAAGGGCGATAGCCAAAGCAGAAGAAGAACTAAAGAAAGGCAACACACTCTATTGTCTGGGAGACATTGTACACAATGCGTTGGAAGTGGAACGTCTTGCTGAAATGGGACTCATAACCATAAATCATGATCAATTTAAAGCACTTAAAAATGCTCGTGTCTTGCTCCGTGCGCATGGCGAACCACCAAGTACTTACGACATAGCTAAACAAAACAATATTGAACTCATAGATGCCTCGTGTCCTGTTGTGTTAGGATTGCAAAAAAAAATAAAACGAAAAGTCAAAGAATCAAAAGAAGGGGCTCAAACTGTTATATACGGAAAAAAGGGACATGCAGAAGTGGTAGGTCTGGTTGGTCAGACAGATTCTACAGCTATTGTTATTGAAGATGAAAAAGATTTAGACCAACTCGATTTTTTTAATGATATACATTTATTTTCGCAAACAACAAAACCTTTGGAGGGATTAAAAGAAATTGGAGAAGCTATAAGGAGCCGAATGAAAGAAGGTGCTACTTTTGAAATATTTGATACAGTTTGCCGTCAAGTATCCAATCGTGTTCCTAATATGAGAGAGTTTGCAGAAAAACACGATATCATATTTTTTGTTGCGGGTGAAAAAAGCTCAAATGGGAAAGTTCTTTTTGCTGAATGCAAAAAATACAACCCAAATTCTCACTTTATTTCCAAACTCGAAGGCCTTAATGCAAATTTGGTAAAAGAAAACATGAGCGTTGGAATTTGTGGAGCAACATCCACCCCTAAATGGCAAATGAAAGAGGTGGCTAAAATTATAAAAACTTTGAAACCTCACTTATCCTTAGATGATTCGATGATATTTTAAACATATCTTATATATCAATCTCAGTTTATTTCTTTACCTTTGCGACTTAATTGAATTAAGCACTATTACACATAATATAAAATCATAAATGATTCAATCTGTAAAATGTATCGGCATTCTCACTTCAGGGGGAGATGCCCCTGGAATGAATGCAGCTATACGAGCTGTTACAAGAACTGCAATTTATAATAACATAGACGTAAAAGGCATATATAGAGGATATAGAGGATTAATTACCGAAGAGATTGTTCCATTTAAAACAAATAGCGTAAGTAATATTATACAACAGGGTGGTACAATTCTGAAAACGGCACGTAGCGATGAATTTCTTACTGCTGAAGGTAGAAAATTGGCTTATGAAAATCTTCTTAAACACAAAATTGACGCACTTGTAGTTATTGGTGGCGATGGAACACTTACTGGAGCATCCATTTTTGCTAATGAGTTCAACATACCTATTGTTGGTCTTCCTGGAACCATTGACAACGACCTTTTAGGAACCGATGTAACCATAGGCTATAATACTGCACTGAACACCATTGTAGAAGCTGTTGATAAAATACGTGATACGGCTAGTTCGCACGAAAGACTTTTCTTTATAGAAGTAATGGGACGTAACTGTGGTGCTCTTGCTCTTAACAGTGCAATTGCTGCAGGAGCTGAAGCTGCCATTATACCCGAAATCAGCATAAAGAAAGACCAATTACACGAATTCATCTCTCAGGGTTTTAGAAAATCCAAAAACAGCAGTCTTGTACTTGTTGCCGAAAGCGAAATTACAGGAGGTGCACTTCAACTGGCAGAAAGAGTAAAAAATCAATATCCACAATACGATGTAAGAGTTTCTATATTAGGGCACTTGCAACGTGGTGGTTCACCCACAGCGCAAGACCGAATTCTTGCAAGCCGTATGGGATATGCAGCAATACAAGCACTTTTGGAAAGTCAACGCAATATTATGATTGGGGTGAGAAACGAAGAAATAGTCTATGTTCCGTTTTCTAAAGCAATTAAAAAAGAGAAGCCTATCAACCCTGAATTAGTAAACCTACTAAAGGTATTGTCTATTTAACACATTACATTTACTTTTATTAGCGATACATACACGAATATCAACTAATAAGAGCAATAGACAAATAAGAACTAGAAATATTTAGTTTTTATTTTAGGAATTAAAGCATTAAATTTGAAGCAAATTAAAAAACCATTTATAATATAACAAAGTTTATGGATATTACACATATCGAACACATTGGCATTGCTGTTAAAAGTATAGAAGAGCAACTGCCTTATTACGAAGAAATATTAGGGCTGAAATGCTACAATATCGAAACTGTAGAAGATCAGAAAGTAAAAACTGCCTTTTTCAAGGTTGGTCAAACTAAGATTGAATTGTTAGAACCTACAAGCGATGATAGTACCATTGCCAAATTTATTGAAAATAGAGGTGAAGGAGTTCACCATATTGCTTATGCCACGAAAAGTGTGAAAGAAGCACTGAAGAAAGCTGAAGAAAAAGGAGTTCAACTAATTGACAAAGAACCACGCAAAGGTGCTGAAGGATTAAACATTGCGTTTTTACATCCAAGATCAACTGGTCGTGTACTAACGGAACTTTGTGAGCATCCTGAGAAATAACATAAGGATTTACTTTTCTAAATAAGATTAATCATAAAACTGTAATAAAAATATTTATATGAGCAAACAACTCGAAAAGATAAAAGAGCTGATTCAGTTACGTGAAAAAGCTAGAATGGGTGGCGGTGAAAGAAGAATAGAAGCGCAACACAAAAAAGGAAAATACACAGCAAGAGAACGCATTGATATGCTCTTGGACGAAGGAAGCTTCGAAGAGTTTGATATGTTTGTTGAGCACCGTTCCACTAATTTTGGAATGGACAAAACAAAGTTCTTGGGAGACGGCGTAGTTACTGGTTATGGAACCATTGACGGTCGATTAGTTTATATTTTCGCACAAGATTTTACTGTTTTTGGGGGGTCTTTATCCGAAACTCTTGCCCTAAAGATTTGCAAAGTAATGGATCAAGCAATGAAAATGGGTGCTCCAGTTATTGGCATCAATGACTCGGGTGGTGCAAGAATTCAAGAAGGGGTAAATTCTTTGGCTGGTTATGCAGAAATTTTTCAACGTAACATTCTTGCATCGGGTGTTGTTCCTCAAATATCTGGAATATTTGGCCCATGTGCTGGAGGATCAGTTTATTCACCTGCACTTACAGACTTCACAATCATGACTAGGGGTACATCATATATGTTTCTTACAGGCCCAAAAGTTGTAAAATCGGTTACTGGTGAAGATGTAACACAAGAGCAACTAGGTGGTGCAGAAGTACACAGCACCAAATCAGGGGTTGCTCATTTTGCTGTAGATACTGAAGAAGATGGCTTGTCGCTTGTTCGTAACTTGCTTAGCTTTTTGCCTCAAAACAACTTAGAGGAAACTCCACTCAAGAAAACGGACGACCCTATTGATAGATATGAAGACGGTCTTAACGACATAATTCCTGACAGCCCCAACAGACCATACGATATGTATGAAGTAATAGGTGCTATTATTGATGGTGGCGAGTTTTTGGAAGTTCATGCAGACTATGCAAAAAACATTATTGTAGGTTTTGCCCGTTTCAACGGACAATCGGTTGGTGTTGTTGCCAATCAGCCTAAATTCTTAGCTGGGGTATTAGATATAAATGCTTCACGTAAAGCAGCTCGTTTTGTTCGCTTTTGCGATGCATTCAACATTCCAATAGTTACGCTAGTAGATGTTCCTGGATTTTTACCAGGTACAGCTCAAGAGTATGGTGGTGTTATTCTGAATGGTGCTAAATTGCTTTATGCTTATGGCGAAGCTACTGTTCCAAAAATCACCATCACACTCAGAAAGTCATATGGTGGTGCTCACATTGTGATGAGTTGTAAACAACTACGTGGTGACATTAACTATGCATGGCCAACTGCCGAAATTGCTGTGATGGGAGCCGACGGAGCTGTTGAAGTATTGTACGGTAGAGAAATTGCTGCACAAGAAACTCCTGAGAAAAAAGCAGAAGTTATGCAAACAAAAAAAGACGAATACACCGATCTTTTTGCCAACCCATACCAAGCTGCTAGCTTTGGCTACATTGATGATGTGATTGAACCTAGGAATACTCGTTTCCGTGTTATTAGAGCTTTGCAACAACTTCAAACCAAAAAATTGGTGAATCCCGCAAAGAAACACGACAACATGCCTTTATAAAAGAAGAAATAGAACATGACAGATAAAATAAAACTATCCATTCTTGCAATATTGTTATTACTTTTTGCTGGTTGCAACGAGAAATTTGACAGATCAGATTTAGTAATTAACGAAGTAGTGGTGGAGAATATAGATGGTTACACCAATGACTTTGGAGAGAGAAGCGCTTGGATTGAGATATATAATAACACTACAAGAACATTAGAGTTGTCAAGTATTTACATCACAAACGACCCAAACGATACGAAGAAGTATGCCGTTCCGCGTGGAGATGTAAAAACACAGCTAAAACCTCATCAACAAGCAGTCTTTTGGGCTGACAACAAACCCTCGAATGGAACATTCCATTTGAACTTTAAATTAGACCCCAATAAAGAGAACTACATTGCCCTATATGAATCTGATGGTGAAACTCTTATTGACGAATTGTTAATACCAGCTGAATTGCAAGCTAATCAAAGCTATGGATACGAACAAGATGGAATAAAAAATGACAAGTCAGGACACTTAGCAAAAATATTGTCGCGTGTGACACCCAACAGCAACAACTTTGTAGAAGGTGTAAATCCAAAAATAACAGCATTAAAAGAGAATGACCCTTGGGGAGGTGTAATGACTGTAACCGCTATGTTTGTAGTATTTATGGCTTTGCTTTTGCTCTTTATTGCTTTTAAGTTTACAGGTAAAACTGCGAAATGGTTGACAAAACAAAAAGCAATAGAAAGTGGAAATATAATATCACAAGATAAAGATCATGAATTATCTGGTGAAATTTTGGCGGCAATATCTGCAGCTATTTATGAGATAGACCAAGATGTGCATGATATAGAATCAACTATTTTGACCATTGATGAGGTGAAAAGAAATTACTCGCCATGGAGTTCTAAAATATACGGTTTGAGACAACTACCTAAAAAGTAAGAACAAAAATTACTACTCTTTCAGTAATTTATCATACAAACAGTTAACAGAAACATAACACATAAAAAGTAATAATATATTTCCAATGAAAATATTTAATTATAAAATCAATGGCACACCCTACAGAGTGGTAGTGCAAAATCAAGATCAGGAATCTGTGGAATTAGAGGTAAACGGCACACCCTACACAGTAGAGCTTGAACAGAAAAAGAAAAAACCTATATCAAGTATTCAAAGACAGGCACCTTCGGCTTCTTCTGGAACAAGTGAAATGGCTGCAAAACCAACCGTAACACGTACACCTGTTGCTGCTGGTAGCACTGTAATAAACGCACCTCTACCAGGTGTGGTGCTTGATATAAAAGTGAAAGTTGGCGACGCTGTAAAAAAAGGAGATACAATATTAGTTCTAGAAGCCATGAAAATGGAGAATAACATTCAGTCAACAACTGACGGAACGATCTCCAAGGTTTCTGTAGAAAAAGGAGCGTCGGTACTTGAAGGAATGGAACTAATAGTAATAGGATAAAAAAAAGAGTACACACATGAATATTTTATTATCATTAGTTGACAATTTATCAATGTTCTGGGAAAATACAGGGTTTGCCAACACAACTCTTGGGCACATAGCCATGATAGTGATTGGTATATTCTTTATTTTTCTGGCAGTAAAATACGAATATGAACCTCTTTTATTAATTCCGATTGGATTTGGTATTCTTATTGGGAATGTTCCCTTTAACGAGTTGGCCAATCTAGATATTGGTATTTATGAAGAAGGCTCGGTATTGAACATTCTCTATCAAGGTGTTGTAAAAGGATGGTATCCACCCCTAATATTCTTGGGAATAGGTGCCATGACAGACTTTACGGCACTCATATCCAATCCTAAGCTGATGCTAGTGGGAGCGGCTGCTCAGTTTGGTATCTTTGGAGCTTACTTCATTTCATTGCAATTGGGATTTGAGCCAAACGAAGCTGGAGCAATCGGTATTATTGGTGGTGCTGACGGACCTACCGCAATTTTCTTAACTTCGAGATTAGCACCTAACTTTTTAGGAGCTGTTGCTATTTCGGCATATTCATACATGGCTATGATACCTGTATTGCAACCTCCATTTATGAGATTGCTAACTACTAAGAAAGAACGTGTAATAAGAATGAAGACTCCTCGTGCGGTATCGCAAACTGAGAAAATCATTTTCCCAATTGTTGGAATGCTGCTAACAACATTCTTGGTTCCTTCTGGTTTGCCTCTATTAGGTATGCTATTTTTCGGAAATATATTGAAAGAATCAGGTGTTACCAGACGTTTAGCAGAAACAGCTCGTGGACCACTCATTGATATTGTTACAATTTTATTGGGGGTTACAGTAGGTGCATCTACTCAAGCAACTACATTCTTAAAGTTTCAATCTATTAAGATATTTGCAATTGGTGCTGTTTCGTTTATAATTGCTACCTGTGCGGGACTGCTATTTGTGAAGTTTATGAATCTCTTCTTAAGAGATGGTAACAAAATCAATCCACTTATTGGAAGTGCTGGAGTATCAGCTGTTCCAAACTCAGCAAGAATATCACATGTAGTAGGTTTAGGATACGATCCAAGCAACTATTTACTTATGCATGCAATGGGTCCAAACGTAGCTGGTGTTATCGGCTCGGCAGTTGCAGCTGGTATCTTATTAGGGTTCTTGGTTTAAGATTAAGATTGTTATATAACATCTACATATTTACAAAAAATCGTGGTGCTTTAATTAGCCCACGATTTTTTTTATTCTGACTTGTCCATTTTAATGCGACAAAACCATACGTTCCCGAGTCTCGAACGATTCACAATTATTCCTGGGTTTCGAGTCTATCAACAACTACCAAAAATCTTTTCAAAACATTTCTTCAATGGAAGATTTCATTGTCAACACTTGAAACTTGAATCTTCAACTGAAGATTTGAAGAAAAAGTGTTGAAAACCGAATCTGCTGTGATTTTTCTGACGAACAATAGCTGAATTTAAAATCTTTGATGGTTTTTCTTCCAACAGCGAGTTGGATTTAAAATCTTCTGTGAAAAACTTTACAAACAAGAGAGAAAAATCAGATTCACATCAACTTCTCCTACATTCATCTCACAAAAATCCAATTTACTTGAAACAAAAGCTCATTTGTGCTTTTCTAAACATTTCTTCAATGGAAGATTGCGTTTTCATCTCTTGTTCGTCCAATCTTCGACGGAATAAATGATTTTTGTCTCTTCAACAACATTTGCTTTCTCAAATCTATCAGGAAAGGCCCTTTATGGGACTATCTACAACAGTGGAGGCAAATTTCAACCGATAAATGTATCATAATCTCAGTAGGATGTAAAAATCGACTCTTTCAACAGCAATCTTTCTGTAAGTATGCTATTTTCATCTGTTGAATTTATAATCTTCGGTGGAAAATGTAGTGAAACACATGATTAAGAGCTTTTACTATACTACGCTGGCGAGGAAGATACAACGCTCCCGCACTAATCCTTTCGGATAGGTTTCTTCAAAAAAAATTGCAGAGTTAGTAATGATACAATGGGAAATCACCCTTTTCCCGTTGACTTTAGTCAAAGGATTACTTAATTTCTTGGAGCTTTTGTGTTAATATTTACATCCTTTTTATGTTTTACAATTCTAGTAGATCGG
>JAQVZQ010000441.1 GCA_028708095.1 Dysgonamonadaceae bacterium | reverse complement strand
GATAGCATCACATGAGTTAATGGAGATGGCTGCAACGGCTTTCTTTGATTATTTTGCACATAGATATAATGTAAAAGAAAATAGTGTTGCTTTGTTTTGTGGAACAGGTAACAATGGAGGAGATGGAGTCGCAGTTGCCCGTTTATTGCATGACGTTGGATATCGAGTCAAAGTTTTTTTAATAGAGATAAGCAGTAATTACGCTGATGATTGCGCCCTTAATATAGATAGGGCACAAAAAAAAGGTGTCGATATCACAAGAGTTACTTCAGTAAATCAAACTCCTGATTTAGGTGATGTAAATGTGATAATTGATGCAATTTTCGGTACGGGTTTATCTCGTGAATTAAATGGTTTAGCAAAAGATGTAATCGAAAGAATCAATAAGGCACAAAAAACAGTTGTGGCCATAGATGTTCCAAGTGGATTGTTTATGGATAAACGAACATCATTGGCAGTTAAAGCTTCTGAAACTGTTACTTTTCAAATTCCTAAGTTGCCGCTATTTCTTCCTAACAACCACCAGTTTGTTGGCAAACTCTCAATTGTAGATATAGGACTTCACACAAAGGCTATTGATGAGGCAAAAACAAATATGTTTTATCTCACTGATGTTGCTATGGCAGATAAGCTGAAACCATTAGCTAAGTATGCTCACAAAGGCACACAAGGTCATGCATTAATCATTGGAGGTAGTTTGGGTAAAATAGGAGCGATATCATTGGCGTCACGAGCAGCATTAAAGATTGGATGTGGTCTTGTTACAGCCTATATTCCACAGTGTGGAGTAGTTCCTTTACAAAGTTATTTCCCAGAAGGAATGGTCATTCAAGATAATAATTATTCGCACATATCATCTATATCTTATGATATAGAACCAAATGCAGTTGCAATTGGTATGGGCATGGGTAAACATACAGAGACCAAACATGCTTTAAAGGAGTTTTTAGAAAACGTTGTTTCTACAATTTCACCAATTGTAATTGATGCCGATGCATTAAACATATTGGCTGAAAACAAGAACTGGTTATCACTATTGAAACCCAATACTATCTTAACCCCTCATCCCGGCGAATTGGAGCGTTTAATAGGTAAGTGGGAAGATGATTTTGAAAAAATAGCACTAACAAGAGCTTTCGCACAAAAGTATAACGTTATTGTAATTGTAAAAGGTGCACATACACTCATAGTCAACTCAACTCATTTGCACGTTAATAGTAGTGGTACACCCGCATTGTCTACAGCAGGCAGTGGGGATGTGCTTTCGGGTATTATTGCTGGATTATTGGCGCAGCGTTATCAGCCATTAGTTGCTGCACAGTTGGGAGTATTTATTCATGGCATGACGGCAAATGTAACATCCAATGAAATCAACCCACGCACATTTATTGCAACTGATATTATAGATAATATAGGCAAAGTGTATAATACTATGGTGCTTTCTGAATAATATTGAAGGTATAGTTTTGTAGAATTAAATATTTATTGTAATTTTGCAGCCTTAATAGCTAATTGGCTAACAAAGAAGACACAAAACGTGGCTCGCCTAAGGCTCATAACGTAAAAGTTATTTAGTATGTACGTAATAGTAGATATTCAAGGTCAACAATTTAAAGTTGAAAAAGACCAAAAGTTATTTGTCCACAGAATCAATGCCGATGAAGGTGACGAAGTGGAATTTGCAAAAGTTTTACTAATAGGGAACGATGATGATATTACAATCGGTTCTCCTACAATTGATGGAGCAAAAGTAGTTGTTGAAGTACTTTCGCATGTTAAGGGAGACAAAGTTCTTGTTTTCAAAAAGAAAAGAAGAAAAGGCTACCAAAAGTTGAACGGTCATCGTCAACAGTTTTCACAAGTATTAGTGAAGGATATTATTTCTTAATCAGTTAAATCAAAAGAAAATGGCACATAAAAAAGGAGTAGGAAGCTCGAGAAACGGTCGCGAGTCGGAAAGCAAACGATTGGGCGTAAAAATATATGGTGGTCAAGTAGCAAAAGCTGGCAACATTCTTGTTCGTCAGCGCGGAACTGCTCATCATCCAGGAGAAAATGTTGGTATTGGAAAAGATCACACTTTATTTGCATTGATTGATGGAGAAGTTGTTTTTCGTAAAAAACGAAACAACAGATCGTATGTTTCTGTTTTTGCTGTTGAAGCTGCTGAAGCACAAGCATAAGCCAATCTAATATCTTCAATATGTATTGATAAATCAATCATATTACAAAATTATAAAAAAGACTATCTCAAAACGAGGTAGTCTTTTTTCGTTTAGAATATTCTGTTGTTTTGAATGATGAATTTGTATTTATAGGTTGATACTACATTCATGCACAAACTATTTATCAATTGAATCAGGAATCATAAAGTGTAGTGTTTAATGATATATAAAAACGTGAGTTCGGGATAAGATTATCCCCAAATACATAATTGGTCTGATTTTTCCACTTCAAATTTGATTGAAGGCTTTTTTGGAAAAAAACAATATGAGACAAGAGCTGCAATAATATTCATAATTATTAGTGTCCGCTAAAAGTTTTTTTGATGCGAATAATCAGAAAGTAAAAGGGCTGATTTCCAAACGAGGAAATCAGCCCTAAATGTCTTATCTTAGTATTACGAAAATAAAAAATTAAGAC
>JAQVZQ010000114.1 GCA_028708095.1 Dysgonamonadaceae bacterium | reverse complement strand
TTTTTGAACAAATTGATGTGGCTAACAGAACGTATCCTGAATTGAATTATGATCCTTTGATATTGCGACTCAATGCCGTACTTGTTAGGTTTACAAACTCAATAAAAACACGATTGACCTATAATAAAAAAAGGGCTGAGAAAGCGCGACAAGAAAAGAATGCTGTTAAAACTGAAATGCAGTTGATGTGTGTGGATAAAAAGCCGACGGGGGTGATGATTGTTGAGAAGAAAGATGATAAGGGTTTGGAGAAATTGATGTAGGAACGTTACATAAACTTGCACCAGCTGACTATTAATCAAAATTATCAGCAATCCTTTTTCTATCCTCGCTCTCTTTGTGATTCTTGTGATAGAGTTCAATAAATATAATTTTATTTAGTTCAGGAAAATAAGCATAAATCAATCTCAATCCAGAATTGACACCTCTACCTTTTAATGCCTTACATGCGATCTTTCTGACTTTGATAATGCAAGTTTCAATTCCTAGATTGTCAATGGGATAACTAAAGGGAGGTCTTTCGTCTGGCTTTACTTCAAAAACTTTTTTCACTACACCTAAATCACCATTGAGCGTTCGGTATTTCTTCAGAAGAGACTTCAAGTCTTTTTTAAACTCGTCTAGCTCTACAAAAATCATTGCTCTTCAGTGTCTTCAGTGTAATTTCTCACGGAGTAAGGTGTATCTCTATAAAAAGCTAACTCATAATCGATAACCTCCCCCTCTTTCGAAGCCACCCAAGGCATATCTTTATGAGAGTAATTGCTAATTGCTGTAGCCGACCAATCGCTCATATGCTCAATCACCCTATCCATCACCTCTTTCTCACTTGCTTTCAACTGGGTCAAGTCAGCCTTCAATAAAGGCAAATAGCGTGTTTGGGGATAACTGTGAAAATCAGTTTTCACTCTTTTCAACTGCCCTTCGTAAATCATCTGATTGATTACAGAATCAATATTTTGTGGCACTGGTCCATAAGGCAACTTGCGATAGGTAGCACCTGTAAAGTGTTCTTCATACAATTCATAGTAATTAAAATCGGAGAAGTAAAGCAATTTGTACAACACCGTCTCTCCCACATTGGGCTTTCCGGCACACTGTGATAGAATATAGAGCAATATGTTTTTAAACTTATCAACGTTCAACTTTGGAGTGGAAATTCGCTCTTTACTTTTCTTCGATTTAACAATAGCGTTATTGTCAAGCTCCTTGAATGCAGTAAAATCGTCAGACATAAAGTCATCTAATGAAAACTTTAGCGTCAGTGCTAACTTCTGTAATTCAAGCACATCCACACTCCTATTGCCCAACTCAATTTGAGTAAGTGATGAGCGAGATATGTTCAGACTTTTAGCCAACTCTTCTTGTGACAAACCTTTCAGTTTTCGAAGTTCTGTGATGCGATGGCCAATACTTTGTTGGGTCAATTGTGTACTCATATTATTTGTTGTATTTTATATAATAACAATACAAAGATATGAATTGTTTTAATATTGAACAAGAGGATGTTTAGATACTAAACATTCCATTATGTAATGTTATGCTTGAAACGCTATTAATTTTTCAATTCTAATTGAATATCTTTAAAGAAATAGTCTAATACAACTTTTTTGCTTTCAGCACTACAAACTACATAGTTACTGAACAACTCTTCATTATACTTAAAACTTATTACATACACCCTGTCTCCAATATTCACTTTCTCGTTAAATGACAGCTGCCTATCTATTCTTCTAATTAAAAGTTCCTCAAGAATTAAAGCTCTTTTTTCATCGGTTGTTAAACTGTCAAAGCTTTTCTCACGGGTCACATGAATATCAATGTAGTTTTTTGAAATTGAATCGGGTGAGGCAACTTTAGATTTTATCCATTTTTTAGAATAACTAAAGACTTTGAGGTCAGAACCCCTTATAGTATCTATCTTGTATTTTTCATAGGAATAATGAAAAAGGTTCAGGGTGTCAATATTAATTTTGCGTGTTAAGATATCTATTGCTTTGGCTTTAAGTTCATCTGTCAATAGTTTTTTTGCTGCATCAGAAAGTCCTCTTTGGTCAAAAAACTCCCTGTGAGCGTAGCCCGGTTCTATATATAATTCATGAGATCTTTTTCCAGTATGATCAACTCTATATCCACCACGTTTAGATTTAGAAACTGGTTCAATACCTGAGAAATAGTTGCGGTAATAATTATATCGTGTAGAATCTGTAATAGTTTCGACAAAAGAACATTCTGTAAACTCATACAACCCAGCATTTGTTATATATTGAGGTTTCCAATTATTTAATAAGTTTTTAAAGTTACTTTCATAACTCACAATCGGGACTCCATGTTCATAGATATATGGACTATTTTGACAATAAGACGATAAAGACAGTGTTAAAAATAAGAACACTATAATTAATCTCCCTGCATGTTTTATTTTATTGATAACTGCTAATCTCATGGTGAATATAATTTAGTTCGATTTACTCTTTGAATGAAAACACAATAACTGACAAAACAAAAAAACAAAGTGTGCACATTAGATAATTTTAAAAAGCATCCATTACGTGTGCTTTACAGAGTGCTTTCTTTGAGATAATGTGATTGATAAATAATAAATAGAAACACCTATTATAGGAAGAATCAAAATTAATGCTGCCATCACAATTTTCTTTACAGTAGAAAATCCCGACCATCTTAATAGATGACGAATAGCGATAAAGTCAGTTGCAAAAACCAATACTGGTAATAAATATCTTAAATGTTGCATATGATGAAACTTTAGAAAATTAAACTAATTGAATAGTATAATGAATATAGTCTAAAGCAAGAAAACAGAGTGGTGATATATCATTTAAAGAACAAAGCTATTATATATTATATCATTCACTCCCTTCTGAAGAATCCAAACTAAACCCATATTCCATAGAGCCCTCTTTGAATTTCTCAGCTAAATCTTCTACACCCAAAGAATCTACAAAGTTGTTAACCTCCGCAATACGTATCTTCAAGAGGTTATAATAGTATTTTGATAGACCTGCTTTTTCAAAATCTTGCGGTTCAACATTAAGTACAAATTGATTGTCTTCAACCTTCAAATGTTTCTCTAAGAAAGCAGCAAATTTCACTTTAACCTCCAATTGACTTTCTGTCAACTCACTGTCAGGCTTCCCAGCGAAAGATTCCAACTCTATTAAAGTGTCTTTTGGAATATCATCTATTCCACCAACATCTGTTTTAGAAGATTTATTGCCACTACAAGCTGCAATAATAAAACACAACAAGAACAAACAAAAACCTCTTTGAATTATTTTCATAAGATAAAAATTTAGTTAATACGCTAAACCCCAAAGATAATAAAACAAAAACAAGAAAACTTAAAAACATTGCATTATCTTTACTTTCATATTTATCAATCTAAACAAAAAATCATGAATTTCAAAAAAGACCTCAAAGACACTTGGACATTTGTTATAGCTTCCGCTATTTTGATTACACTTTCTCTATTGCCAAATGTAAACGATGACATTATGGGAATATCCCTTCTGCTTGTAGCAGGAACACTATCTTACAGCATGGTAAAAATAGTGAAACGATTTAAAAAGGAGGGGAAAGGGAATAATTACCTGATGATATATGCGGCTGGATTTCTTTCAAGCATGTGGGTTATGGAAGCGATTGAGTATTTTTTTAATTGATTGATCCGATTGCATAGTTCTGCTATTGTATTGAATTGAATTGAAAGCTTCCAGCTTTCAGAAGTATAGTGTTAGACAAGCTCTTAGCTTCTGTGCATTTAGAAGCTGGAAGCTTCTAATACATACTTGACCAAAGCTGGAAGCTTTGGATACATTACTTCGACCTTCCCTCTAATACATCCTCAATATCTTTCAACTTCACATCTTTTGTTTTCAACAAAATAAGGAAGTGATACAATAAATCGGCAGCTTCGTTTTTAAACAAATCGAGGTTATCATCCTTAGCTTCAATTACTAACTCTACAGCCTCTTCGCCAACTTTCTGTGCCACTTTGTTTACTCCTCTTTTGAATAAAGTACTGGTGTATGACTTACCACTAGCATCGGCAATGCGTTGTTCGATTGTATCTTCGAGTTTATATAAAAACCCCTTTGCAGTTTCTTCTTTAAAACACGAAGTGCTGCCTGTGTGACAAGTTGGACCTTGTGGTAATGCTTTTATCAAAAGCGTATCGTTGTCACAATCCACAGCAATTTCTTTCAAAAAAAGATAATTCCCAGATGTTTCTCCTTTTGTCCACAATCTATTTTGGCTTCTGCTAAAGAAAGTTACTTTGCCTTCAGCTTGAGTTTTGTCGAATGCTTCTTTGTTCATATAGCCCAACATCAATACTTGATCGGTGTGAATGTGCTGTATGATGACAGGAACTAATCCGTCGTGTTTTGAAAAATCTACTTTCATAATATATATTGAATGTTTTTATCTATCTCTTTTTGTTATATGTTTATCTCGTTCTCACGCAAATACTCTTTTAGCTTGCCAATGTTTATCTCTTTGTAGTGAAATACACTTGCCGCTAAACCACTCTCTGCACTTGTTTGTTGAAAAAGCTCTAAGAAGTGTTCTTGCGTTCCAGCTCCGCCTGAAGCAACAACAGGAATATTCACCGCATCAGCAATTGCTTTTGTGATGTCGGTGGCAAAACCATTTTTGGCTCCATCGTTATTCATCGATGTTAGCAAAATACTTCCAGCACCCAATCTCTCTCCTTCCATTGCCCAATCAAGCGCCCGCAACTCTGTGGCTTTCTTTCCACCTTGTGTATATACCAACCATTCATTGTTGTCAAGTTTGCAATCGATGGCCAATACAACTCTGTCTTTCCCCAGTTTGTTAGATAGCTGTGTTATCAACTCTGGGCTTTTAATCGCAGCAGAGCCAACACTTACTTTATCTGCACCTGCTACAATCACAGCTTGAGCCTCATCCACAGAATGAATACCACCACCAACTGTGAAAGGGATGCTTATCTCATTCGCTACTTCTGCCACCAACTCCAACACAGTACCCCTATTTTCGTTGGTTGCGGTAATATCTAATAGCACCAATTCATCTGCACCTTCCTGTTCATATCTTTTGGCAAACTCTACTGGATTGCCTACTTCGTTGATGTCAACGAAATTGATTCCCTTTACAACGCTACCGTCTTTAATGTCGAGACAAGCTATTATTTTCTTTGTTGTCATTGTGAGTGAGTTTTAAGAGTTAGTTAATTTGTAAGTAGCCATAAACTTTTTTAATTCCTTCATCGATATTCTATTTTCATAAATAGCTTTTCCAATAATTGTACCTTCGCATCCAATTTCAGCCAAATCATACACATCCTGTATGCAAGACACACCACCACTGGCAATAAGCTTTATTTTATTATTGTATAATATTTCACTGTACAGATTAATCGAAGGACCTTGCAACATACCATCTTTGGAAATATCTGTGCAAATGACATAAGATATTCCTCTCTCTTGATATTGATTGATAAAATCAATCACATCCAGTTCCGATTGTTGCAACCAACCATGTGTAGCAATTTTTCGACGCAGACTATCGGCTCCCAAGATTATCTTGTCTGATCCATATTTCTCTATCCAAGATTGAAACAATTCAGGGTTTTGTACAGCTATGCTGCCCCCTGTTATTTGCGTTGCTCCGTTTTCGAATGCTATGCGTGCATCATCATCGGTTTTTATACCGCCACCAAAATCAATTTTCAAAGATGTTTGTGTAGCTATGTCATGCAATATTTTGTGATTGACAATATTACTGGATTTTGCACCATCTAAGTCCACTAAATGCAAATACTTGATGCCGTTGGCTTCATAGTTTTTTGCTACTTCAAGTGGGTTAGAGCTATATACTTTCTCTGTGTTGTAGTCGCCTTTGGTCAAGCGAACACACTTACCATTTATTATATCTATGGCTGGAATTATTCTCATTGTTTATGTATTTAGGGATTAGGAATTGGAAACTAGGAAAAGAAACTAGATGTTTGATCTTATTATAGTATGCCTTTAGTGCTTGGAATAGCAAAATCATCACCTATCTTCACCGCCCCTTTTATAGATTTTGCAAAAGCTTTAAAGATAGCTTCAATTTTATGGTGTTGATTATCCCCTTCGGCTTTGATATTCAAATTGCATTTTGCGGAATCGCTGAATGATTTGAAGAAATGAGAAAACATCTCAGTGGGTACGTCACCAATTTTCTCATATTTAAAATCAACATCCCACATCAACCAAGGGCGACCTCCAAAGTCGATGGCAACTTGCGCCAAACAATCATCCATTGGAAGAAGAAACCCATAACGCTCAATTCCTTTTTTGCTTCCAATAGCCTGTAAAATTGCTTCACCCAAAACAATGGCAACATCCTCAACTGTGTGATGAGCATCTACTTCTAAGTCTCCATCAACCTGAACTGTTAAGTCAATTTTGCCATGTCTGGCAATTTGATCCAACATGTGATCGAAAAAATGCAACCCAGTGCTTATATTACCTTTACCAGTACCATCTAAATTGACAGTAATGGCAATATCTGTTTCAGCTGTTTTACGTGCAATGGTTGCTTTACGAGGTTCTTTTTTCAGAAATGAATATATTTCGGACCATTTTGTTGTAGACAAAGCAGCATCTGGATGCCCTTCTTTGTTTAAATAAATTGCTTTACATCCCATATTTTTTGCCAACTCTACATCTGTTTCTCTATCACCAATAACGAAAGAATTCTTGAGGTCGTAGTTCCCTTTCATGTAATGGGTAAGCATAGCTGTGCCAGGTTTGCGTCCTGGTGAATTGTCTTCGGGAAATGACCTGTCTATCAACTCTTCTTTAAACACTACGCCTTCATTGGCAAAGGCTTGAATAAACTTTTGATGAGCAGGAATGAACGTATCCATTGGAAAAGAATCAGTTCCCAATCCATCCTGATTAGACACTAACACCAACTCATAATCCAACTCGTTAGCAATACGTGCCATGTATTGGAAAGCATGTGGATAAAACTCCAACAACTCTAAACTATCAATCTGATATGTAACGGGAGGTTCGAGGATTAGCGTTCCGTCACGATCTATAAACAACACCTTTTTCATTTGGATATATCTTTTAATTCTGCTAGTAAAACATCATTTTCTTCTTTTGTGCCCACAGTTATTCTCATGCAGTCTTTGATAACTGAGTCACGATTACGCACAACAATATTTTTGCTTGCCAATGATTTGTATACACCATTCTCATCAACAATTTCCACTAAAAGGAAATTAGCACTCGATGAATAAATCTTTTTCACTATTGTCAACTGCAACAATTCCTTTTCCAGTCGCTTCCTTTCCGCAAGAATTTCATCTCTTTCAGCTTCAAACTCATCCCTTTTTAGCAGCTTTAATAGTGCATGCTCTTGATTGACCGTGCTTATATTGTAAGGTGGTTTGATCTTATTGAGCAACGCAATGATTTCGGATTGTGCAAAAGCAAACCCTATTCTAACTCCTGCTAATCCCCAAGCTTTGCTTAAAGTTTGTAAGACAATGAGGTTACTATATGAATAGATTTCTTGCACTTTTGATGATTCGGGACTGAAGTCTACATAAGCTTCATCCACAATTACTATGCCATTGAAGTTTTTAGTGATTTCTTCAATACCATCAATTAAATTCCCTGTAGGATTATTGGGCGAGCATATAAAGATCAACTTTATATTTGCATCTTCCTTAATGGTTTGTAAAATGGCTTCTTTGTTTAACTGAAAGCTTGGAAGTAACGGGATATTAACAACTTCAATATCATTAATGTTAGCCGACACCTCGTACATTCCATAAGTAGGCGGACAAATAATAACTTTATCCTTACCAGGATTGGCAAATATGCGGTAAATCAAATCAATTACTTCATCACTTCCATTTCCAAGAAAAATGTTATCGGGTGAAACCTCTTTTACTTTTGCAAGTACATCTTTCAATTCTCTTTGATGTGGGTCAGGATAACGATTGTGATCTCCCTTTGGATTTTCATTGGCATCGAGGAAAATCCCTTCAGTTCCTGAAAACTCATCACGTGCACTAGAATATGGTGACAAGCTAAGGATATTCTTGCGCACTAACTTTTTTATATCTATCATAATTTATTCATTTTATTTAATCGAATGGTAACTGCATTCTTGTGTGCCATTAGATTTTCGGCCTCTGCCATCAATTCTACTGACGGACCAATATTCTTTAATCCTACTTCAGTAACAGTTTGAAAAGTGATTTTCTTTACAAAACTATCTAACGAAACTCCACTATAAGAGCGTGCGAAACCATTGGTGGGCAAAGTGTGATTGGTGCCTGACGCATAATCGCCCACACTTTCGCAACTATAGTTGCCTAAAAACACTGAACCTGCACTTTGTATTTCCCCAATCTTATCTTCCGTATTGCGAATTGCCAAGATCAAATGTTCGGGAGCATAACTGTTGCTAAAGTTGATGCACTCGTCAATAGATTCAAATAGTATCGCTCGACTGTGTTGTAAAGCTTTTTCTGCTATATCCTTCCGAGAAAGTTTTTCTAACTGTTTTATCAAAGCTTGATTTACATCATCAATTACTTTTCCATTGTTTGACAATAAAATCACTTGGCTATCGGGTCCATGCTCTGCTTGCGATAGCAAATCAGCTGCAACAAATTCAGGATCACATGTGTCATCGACAATTACCAACACCTCGCTTGGACCTGCAGGCATATCTATGGCAGTGCCGTATAGTTGTGCAATTTGTTTTGCAGCAGTAACATATTGATTGCCGGGACCAAATATTTTATCTACTTTGGGTATAGACTCAGTACCCAAAGCCATTGCTGCGATTGCCTGAATACCACCAACTGCATATACCTTATGAATGCCCACCAAATTGGCAACATATAAAATAATAGGGTTAATCTCTCCGTTTTTATCAGGTGGAGTGCAAAGAACAACCTCTTTACATTGTGCTATTTTGGCAGGTATCCCCAACATCAATACAGTTGAAAAAAGAGGAGCCGAGCCACCAGGTATGTAGATACCCACTTTATCAATAGGTCGACTTTCTCGCCAACACTCAACACCTTGAGTGGTTTCAATCTTTTTCACAGTCTCCTGTTGCGATGCATGAAACTTGTAAATGTTGTGATAAGCCTCCTCAATGCTTTTTTTCAATGAAACAAGAACTTTGCTTTCCGCTTTATCAATTACATCTATACCAATCGGCGAGAAATTATAGAGAGTGCCATCAAACTTCTGACTATACTTTGATACAGCTACATCGCCATCTTGCTGAATCTCCTTAAACATTGTCTCAGCTAATTCATACAAAGAGCTTTGGTTGACAACAGGGCGTTGCATCAACTTTGGCCATTCATTCACTTTTGGATAACTGATTGTCTTTATCATTTGCTTATAACTCTAAATAATATCCTTGCACTTATCAAACCATTTGTCGGGCATTTCTTCAACCTATCCCTTTTGCATTAAAAAAACAACTCTTGCACTTTTATCGCAAAGTTATAAAATCATTTTCTCAATAGGCATCACCAAAATACCCTCGCAGCCTAAGCCTTTCAAGGCATCTATTACATTCCAGAAATCATCTTCCTCAATAACAGAGTGAACACTAGACCAACCTGAATTAGATAAAGGCAATACAGTAGGAGAACGCATACCTGGTATTAATTTGCTTATCTCTGCCAATGACTCATTAGGAGCATTCAGTACAATATACTTACTTCTTGCACCGTTCTTGAATGCTTTTATTCTAAAAAGGAGCTTGTCTAAAACTGCAGATTTACTTTCTGAAAGATTCTTATTCGAAATAAGTACAGCTTCACTTCTTAAAACAGTTTCTATCTCTTTCAATCCATTCATTAAAAGCGTGCTCCCTGTACTTACAATATCGAAAATACCGTCGGCTAAACCAATGCTTGTAGCAATTTCAACACTCCCACCAATTTCTTCTATACTTGCATTAATATTTTTTTCTATGAAAAACTTTCGTAATATTTTAGGATAGCTTGTTGCTACTTTCTTCCCTTGAAAGTAAGAGACATTTTTATAAACATCATCTTTAGGAATCGCCAAAGACATACGACAGTTTCCAAAGCCTAATCTTTCAACTATAGCAACATCTTTATTCCTTTCCAAAACTTCATTCTCACCTAATATTCCAATATCTGCAACACCTTGTTCTACATATTGAGGAATATCATCGTCGCGAAGGAACAATATCTCCATGGGAAAGTTTTGAGCTTCCGTTTTCAACTTCCGGTCACTGTTCGAAACTTTTATCCCACACTCTTTGAGTATGTCAAGGGACTTCTCGCTTAAGCGACCACTCTTTTGAATTGCAATTTTTAATTTCATCTTTATTAATGTTGTGTCTGAATAAATAGTGTATTATAAATAAAAAAACCCACCTGATTTTATTCAGACGGGTTTTTAAAATATTATATATTGCTACGCATATATCAATTTCAGCTCGCCTGATTGCAAGTGTGAAAATGATGAAGATGTAGACTGTTTAGTTTCATTTTTGAATTATTATTGTGACAAAGATATACAATTATTTAAAATAGACATAATAAAAACACAAAAAAATTATTAGCATGAAATCAAAACACAACTTTAGATGGGCGAATCATGCGTTTTGGGTCAAGTATTTTATCGAGCTGTTCTTTTGTGAGCAAATTCTTATCTAAAACTAATTGATAAACACTTCCACCAGTTGCTAAAGCCTCTTGTGCAATTTCAGTACTGTTGGTATAACCAATAAAGGGTTTAAGTGCTGTCACAATACCAATTGAATGCTCAACTATGTAACGACAGTGGTCTTCATTAGCAATAATTCCATCTATACAGTCAGTGCGTAAAGTATCGAAAGCGCGTTTCAACCATTTGCTCGCCTCAATAATACTTTGAATCAGCACACGTTCCATCACATTCAATTCAATTTGT
>JAQVZQ010000440.1 GCA_028708095.1 Dysgonamonadaceae bacterium | reverse complement strand
TTAAATCTACATCATTATTGCTGGGAGGCGTTTTTTATGATTGAGAATGTTAATAACGAGCTAAAAAAGTACTTTGAGAGTAAACCGGTTGTTTCATCATTACTGGGTTTGGACATGATTATACTTTATGGTTGCGTTGCTTTGATGTTACTTAATTCCTTTGTGTATCTTGGTGGAATCATAAGCGGAATTTTGTCTTATGTTTTTATCCTTGCAATTCTATTATGCTTGGCCAACAATAATTTTAGTGCTCTCATGATTGGGTTAGGTGTTTACGTACTTATTAAACTAATATCCTTCAGATACGGCTTTTATTGGTCTACTTTGTATGATGTTTTAATTTATGGCTTCTTCGCGTTTATGGCTTACAAAAAGGCAATGGTTAAGAAATAATACATAATATAAATATATAGGAACTTTAGGAAGTAAACCGTCTGAATATAACAGACGGTTTTTTACACTAAAAATTTCTAAAAATATATTGACACATACGTACTACAAGTGTAGTATACTAATAGAGACTACACTTGTAGGAAGAAGGGCGTAAAATTGAAAAAAGGAAAGAAAATTACCGAAGCTGAACTGTATGTAATGAAGGTTCTATGGAAAAACTCACCATTAACAGCCAGTCAGATAATTGATGAATTAAAAGAAGTGACCCAATGGAATCCAAAAACAATCCACACACTAATAAGTCGCCTGGTTGCAAAGAGTGTAATAGGTTCAGAAAAAAAGGGCTCATATAAGCTCTATTTTCCCTTAGTAACTGAGGAGTACTACCAGAATGTTCAGACCAAATCGTTTTTAGAAAAAGTATATAATGGCTCATTCCCATTACTGATTACAAATTTTATTAAGGAAGAAAAACTAAACGAACAAGAAATAAATGAACTAAAGGCTATACTTGACAGTCAAATAGATGAGGGTGAAAAGCTATATCAAGCGAGTTATTAGGCAATTTAAATCAAAATGAGATAAAGCATGTGTTTTTACATGAGCTAATCCACTATAAACGGTTTGATATTTTGGCTAATTTTATTACAGCAATTTTGCGGTGTATTCATTGGTTCAATCCTATTATACATTATGGGTTTTATAAAATGGGGGAGGATTGTGAGCTATCTTGCGATGAGAGGGTTCTAAAAAAATTGACTCCCTGCGAGCATAAAAGTTACGGACTGACCATAATCAATCTGACAAAGATTCTGGCTGTGCATTATTCGCCGACATGTACGAGTGCACTAATTCAGAAAAAATCTAATATACAAAGGAGAATCAGTATGATTTCTAAATTCAAACAAAAAACGGCTCTATCAACAGCTTATACGGTTTTGCTCACGATTTTGATTGGTTGCTCGACTCTTACGAATGCAAAACCTCTTGATCTAACTAACGCGGGTGATCAAGAACCGCCAGACTGTGTGAGAATTAAGCATAAAACTAGTCAAAAGCATTGATAACAGTAGAGTTGGGCTTGTTTTTGTGGTATAATTATATCATAGATTAACTATAGGAGATAATTATGGCTTTTATTGCAGGAATAGATAGAAATCAAGCTCAAATGTTCCCTGAATTATTAGATGAATATGTAAATGAAGAAAACCCTGTTCGTGTTATTGATGCTTTTGTAAATAGTTTAGATCTAATAAAGCTTAAATTTACTAAATCAGAGCAAGGCGGACCAGGCGCACCTTCATATGACCCAAAAGATATACTGAAGCTGTATTTATATGGCTATAGCAATGGGATTCGCACATCAAGGAAACTTGAAAAGGCCACATATACGAATGTTGAAGTAATGTGGCTAATCAAAAAGTTACATCCCGATTTTAAAACGATAGCCGATTTTAGAAAAGAAAATAAGCTGCAGATGAAGCAGATATTTAAAGAATTCAATTTGTTATGCAGAGATTGGGATTTGTTTGGAGGAGAATTAGTAGCAATAGATGGAACGAAGCTCCGGGCCGATAATTCTAAGCGAAATAATTATAATAAAAAGAAAATAGATCGCCAATTAAAGTATATAGACGAAAAAATAAATGAATATCTGAACGCCCTGGATAATGGTGATAATAAGCCAGAAGAAAAGCCTAGATATACCATGCAGGAGATCCAAAAGAAAATTGAGGAGTTGAATGAAAGAAAATCATTTTATACAGATTTAGAACAACAAATGAAAAACAGTGGAGTCACTGAAATATCCACAACAGACCCAGATGCGAGGTTGATGGATAACAAGAAAAATGGACTTGAAGTTAACTATAATGTGCAAATAGCAGTAGATGAAAAAAATAAGCTAATACTTGCAACAGAAGTAACAAATAGGCCTTCTGATCAGGGGCATTTAAATAGTATGGCACAATTGGCCAAGGAAACTCTCGGGCTTGATGAAAAGGATACTCTTGAAGTAGTTGCTGATAAGGGATATTATCAGGCAAAAGATTTAATAGCATGCGATGATAACAACACAGTTACCTTTATGTAACCCACCAGGCATACTCAAACGCAACCGATAATCCGGAATATTTTAGTGACAAGTTCATATATAATTCCCAAGAAGATGTTTACATATGTCCTCAGGGTCAAATATTATACAGGGTAAAGCATAAAAAAGAAGACATTGAAAGAATACGTTGCAAAAACTATAAGGCT
>JAQVZQ010000113.1 GCA_028708095.1 Dysgonamonadaceae bacterium | reverse complement strand
GTGGTTCGGTGCTAACATTTGAACATGAAGAAAACGATAAAAAGTTTGGATACGATAAGGTGATTATGCTTGCCGGAGGCATTGGATATGGCAACAAGCGGGATGCACTGAAAGATAATCCTGAACCAGGAGAGAAGGTGGTAGTCATGGGTGGCGATAACTATCGTATAGGCATGGGTGGAGGTGCAGTGTCATCGGTTAACACTGGAGAATTCTCATCGGGTATTGAATTAAATGCTGTGCAACGTGCCAATCCTGAGATGCAAAAGCGTGTAGCCAATGTGATTCGCACATTAGCGGAGTCTGACGATAACCCGATTGTTTCTATTCATGATCATGGAGCAGGGGGGCATTTAAATTGTCTTTCTGAGTTGGTTGAAGCAACAGGAGGTAAGATAGATTTATCTAAGCTTCCGGTTGGAGATAGCACCCTAAGTGCTAAAGAAATTATTGGTAACGAGAGTCAAGAGCGCATGGGAATGCTCGTTAAAAAAGAAGATTTAGATAAAATAGAGCAAATCGCAAAACGTGAACGTGCTCCTTTTTATGTAGTTGGTGAAACTACCAATGATATGAAGTTTATCTTTGAGCAGTCTGATGGGAAACGTCCTATAGATATGGATTTAGAAGATTTCTTTGGTAAGGTGCCTGCTACTGTGATGAACGATAGTACGATTGAAGAGCAATATAATGCTCCTGAGTATAACAGTGCGGATTTAGAAAAGTACCTAACTAATGTATTGAAGCTTGAAGCTGTAGCATGTAAAGATTGGTTGACTAATAAAGTAGACCGATCTGTAAGCGGAAAAGTTGCGCGTCAACAAACACAAGGTGAAATTCAATTACCACTTAGTGATCTTGGCGCGGTAGCGTTAGATTATAGAGGATATGCAGGAATGGCAACTTCAATAGGACATGCTCCACAAGTAGCAATGATAGATCCAGCAGCTGGTTCAATTGTTTCTATTGCTGAGGCGCTTACTAATATTGTTTTTGCTCCATTGACTAATGGTTTGCAAAGTGTATCTTTGAGTGCCAATTGGATGTGGCCATGTAGAAACCTAGGAGAGGATGCCCGTCTTTACGAAGCTGTAGAGGCTTGTTCAAATTTTGCATGCGACTTGGGAATAAATATTCCTACAGGTAAAGATTCTTTGTCAATGACACAACAATATGGAGACGATAAAGTATTGTCACCAGGCACAGTAATTATTTCAGCTGCAGCTGAGGTGAAAAATGTTCGTCGTATTGTTTCGCCTGTATTGGCATACATAAAAGGAACTTATTTGTATTATATAGATTTTTCTTTTGACGCTTTCAAATTGGGTGGGTCTGCGTTTGCACAAACAATGAATAAAATTGGTGATGAAGCTCCTTCGGTAACTGATGCAGAGTATTTTAAAAATGCATTTGGTGCTGTTCAGGAACTTGTTAATCGCGGTTTGATTCTTGCAGGTCATGATGTGTCAGCTGGTGGAATGATTACCGCTATGTTGGAAATGTGTTTTGCTAATACACAAGGTGGATTAGAAGCAAGATTAGATAAAATAAGGCATTCGGATTTAATTAAAATACTCTTTTCTGAAAATCCTGGAGTTTTAATTCAAGTGAAACATCATCACTTAGTAGAAAAAATATTAGATGATTATGGTGTTGGTCATGCTATTGTAGCACGACCTATCGAAGAACGTAAATTCATTATAGAAAAGGATGAATTCAGAAAAGAATTTGATATTAATGAATTGCGTGATGTTTGGTACAAGACATCTTATTTGATGGATCAAAAGCAGAGTGGGGAAGAGGCTGCAAAAGCTCGTTTTGACAATTATAAGGAACAACCTCTCAAATTTGAATTTCAACCAAGCTTTACAGGAAGATTTCAAGATTTGGAGTTAAATCCAGATCGTAAGAGTTCAACAGGGCTAACAGCAGCAATTGTACGAGAGAAAGGTACAAATGGTGAGAGAGAAATGGCTTATGCACTATTTTTAGCGGGATTTGATGTGAAAGATATTCATATGACTGATCTTACTTCAGGTCGTGAGACATTAGAAGATGTGAATATGGCTGTGTTCTGTGGAGGCTTCTCCAATTCTGATGTGTTTGGTTCAGCCAAGGGGTGGGCAGGAGGCTTCTTATACAATGAGAAGGCAAAAACGTCATTGCAAAACTTCTTTGCTCGCAAAAATACTTTAAGTCTCGGTGTATGCAATGGCTGCCAATTGATGATGGAGTTAGGTTTGGTTTTCCCTGAATTGGGTGATAACCATCCGAAGATGCATCTAAACAAATCAAACAAGTTTGAATCAACTTTTGTAAGTGTTGAAATACCCGAAAACAATTCAGTTATGCTGAAATCATTGAAGGGTACAACCCTTGGTGTATGGGCAGCTCACGGAGAGGGACGATTTATGCTGCCAGAGGCTGAATCAGAATACGGTGTTTCTGCCAAATTCATTTACGATGAATATCCTGGAAACCCAAATGGCTCGGATTACAATGCAGCAGCACTTTGCTCTAAAGATGGCCGTCATTTGGTGATGATGCCTCACTTAGAAAGAACTATTTTCCCTTGGCAAAATGCTTTTTATCCTTTTATGCATCGCAAAAACGATGTAACACCATGGATGGAAGCATTTATAAATGCTAAAGAGTGGTTGAAGAAACAAGTATAATAAACAATTAAAATCAACTATACTCCCCGTTCTTTCATAGATAAGAACGGGGTTTAAATTATAATGAAAACAGTAATTTTTGAACATGAGATGAAAGTGCGTGACTACGAATGTGATGTTCAGGGTCATGTAAACAATGCTAATTATCAACATTACTTTGAGGCTACTCGACATGAGTTTTTGGAACATGAGGGGCTAAATTTCTACGAGTTACACAAACAAGGTGTCGATGCAGTTGTGTCACGTGTTGAAATAAGGTATAAGATACCTTTGATAGGTATGGACAAATTTAAATGTACTATTGCGCTTGAGAAAAGAGGACTTATATATGTGTTTCATCAGCGCATCATACGCTTGTCTGATGAGAAATTGTGTGCAAAAGGGAAGATTGAGGTAGTGTGTCTTATTGATGGTGTATTGTCTCAACCAGATGTGTTTGATGAAGCATTCAAAGAATACATATAGTTTATTCGAATCAAAGACTTGAAAAGACATAGATTTTTTATTGACATTGCATTGTTTTGAATCGTCTCAAAATCAGCTTCTTGTGTATTGCTGCGTGCAATGTATTTTTATATACATATGAATATATATGTGCGAAGTTTCTCAATCTAGTTATTATAATATCATCTTCAATCTAAATGAAAGTGAGTATAATTTGTTATTTTTGCGTAACTTAAAATTTAAATAATTATGATAGAAAAGAAAAGACCACTTATTTTGGTAACAAACGATGATGGTTTCAGAGCAAGAGGGATTCGCACACTTACTGCTTACTTAAAAGATGTAGCGGATATTGTGGTGTTTGCACCCGAGAGTCCCCAATCGGGAATGTCGAGTGCAATTACACATATTAGTCCACTACGCTACTTTTTGTATAAAGATGAAGAGAATGTAAAAACATATATTTGTAATGGTACTCCCGTTGATTGTGTGAAATTGGCTTTGAATGTTTTGGACATTAAGCCAGATATGGTTTTTGCAGGAATTAATCATGGATCAAATGCTGCTGTAAGTGTTATATACTCGGGGACGATGGGTGCAGCAATTGAAGGATGCATTTTTGGTTTACCTTCAGTTGGTATGTCATTGTGTGATTTCTCTAACGATGCTGATTTCTCCGAAAGTGGAGTGATTGCTACCAAGATTGCACTGAAGATTTGGGAGGAAGGATTACCAAAAGGTGTATGTTTGAATGTAAATGTTCCAAAAGGAGAAGTAAAAGGCATACAAATCGCATCACAAACCAAAGGTAAATGGTCAAATGAATATTATAAAGCAAAGGATGGTGCTCAACGTGATGTGTTTTGGTTGCGTGGATACTTCGATAATTGGGAGGAAGATAATAGTGAAACTGATGAGTGGGCACTTTCAAATGGATATGCGGCAATTGTTCCAGTTAAGATTAATATGACGGATTATGATTTAATGAAGAATTTGAAACATTGGGAACATGAACTTGTTAAAGATTAAATGTTTGCAGTGAAATAAAATAACAAGAATAACTCGAGAACTCAAAATATATATGAAATATTATCTAATAGCGGGAGAAGCGTCAGGTGATTTGCATGCATCTAATCTAATGAAATCTATAAAAAATATAGATGAGGATGCTAACTTTCGGTTTTTTGGAGGCGACCTTATGCAAAGGCAAGGAGGAACTCTTGTAAAACATATTAGAGAGATGGCATATATGGGTTTTATTCCTGTGTTATTAAATTTGAGAACTATTCTACGAAACTTGGAGTTTTGCAAAAAAGATATTGTTGCTTATTCTCCAGATGTAGTTGTTTTAATAGATTACCCTGGATTCAATTTAAAGGTTGCAAAGTATTTAAAACAGAACACATCGATACCAGTTGTTTATTACATTTCTCCAAAAGTTTGGGCATGGAAAAAATATCGAATCAAATCATTCAAAAAGTATGTCGATCGGATGTTAAGCATACTACCCTTTGAGGTAGAGTTTTATAAAAAGCACAACTATCCTATTGATTATGTTGGAAATCCTACTGTTGATGCAATAACAACGAGACCTCAAAGCAAACAAACATTTCAGGAATTTGCAAGGTTAAACAACTTATCTGATAAACCTATTATTGCGCTTTTGGCAGGAAGTAGGAAGCAGGAGATTGAAGATAATCTCCCTACAATGCTCAAATCAATTGAGACATTTAATGATCATCAGATAGTCATTGCGGGAGCTCCTGCAATTGAAATGGACTTTTATAAAAAGAGTATTTCAAATCATAAAGTAGAATTAATTTTTGGACAAACATATAACATTCTTGCTCAAGCACAAGTCGCTTTAGTAACTTCGGGCACCGCTACTTTAGAGGCGGCTTTGTTAAATGTACCACAAGTAGTATGTTACAAAACGCCATTTCCCAAGCTTTCTTACTGGGGATTTAAAAATTTATTACATACTCCTTATATTTCATTGGTAAACCTCATTGCGGGGAAGGAGGTTGTCAAAGAATTGTTTGCGAAGTTTTTCTCTATAGAAAATATTCGAGAAGAGACTGAAAGATTATTGTTTGACTCAACATATCGTCAAAGCATGTTGGATGAATATCATCACATAAAAAAGACGTTAGGTTCACAAAATGCATCAGATAAAGCAGCTATACTTATCTATGGATTTATTGCCTCTGAGGATTAATATTTCATCAGCTAACTTACACATTATATTATTGGAAGAAAAATATTAAAATATTCCTCTTCGTTCATTATATTTGTTTCCTTTGTATTACATCAATTAATTAAAATAACTATCACATGAAAATCGGAATTCTTACATCTGGAGGAGATTGTCCTGGCATTAATGCAACCATTAGGGGTGTTGGTAAAACAGCTATCAACCATTATGGTATGGACGTAATTGGCATTCATAATGGTTTTTCGGGTTTATTATATAAAGACACTTCAATTTTAACTGAGCGTTCCCTCTCTGGGATATTAAATTTGGGCGGAACTATATTGGGAACTGCTCGTGAGAAAGTGTTTCGTAAACTGATTACTTCTCCTGATGAGGAAGATCGCAAAACTATTAGAAAAGCATATAACGAATTAGGACTTGATTGTCTAGTTTGTATTGGTGGTAATGGCACTCAGCGTACTACTTGGATGCTATCTGATATGGGTTTAAACGTTGTTGGAATACCAAAAACAATCGATAAGGATGTGTACGGAACAGATATTACATTTGGTTTCGATACCGCAGTTAATATTGCAACAGAAGCCATTGATAGGTTACATTCTACAGCAAGTTCACATCGTAGAGTAATGGTTATTGAAACAATGGGACATCATGCAGGATGGATTGCTCTTCATAGCGGAATGGCAGGTGGTGCCGATATCATACTGCTTCCCGAGTTAGGATATAACATGAAAGTTGTAATAGATAAAATAAAGGAGCGAGTGGATATGGGAAAACCCTATTCTATTGTTGCAGTAGCCGAAGGAATAGAAATTCATGGTAGTAAAATGCGTCCTGCAAGTTTCTTTGCACAACAAATCGAGAAAGAAACAGGTATTGAAACGCGTGAAACTGTATTAGGTTACGTACAAAGAGGTGGAGCTCCTTCTCCATTCGACAGAAATCTTGGAACTCAGCTGGGGGGGCATGCAACTACTCTTATACATGAAGGTAGATTTGGTAGAATGGTTTCTGTTAAGGGTCGTGACATTACGGACGTGCCATTAGAAATAGTAGCTGGGAAACTGCGCTTGGTTACTCCTGATAATGATTTAATTATTCAAGGTAAACGTATTGGTATTTCATTTGGGGTTAGCGAAGATTAAAGTGTTTTTGTTTTAATGAAAGTTAATAGGAGTATGATATAGATATAGTGCTAAACTAAAAAACTTCTTTTTCCTTATGAGAAAAGAAGTTTTTTTATATAAAGACAATGACAACCTTGTTATTATCATTGTAGTTAATGTCTATTTTCGTCTCAAATTACAAATTGCGTTGAGTCAATATCTTCTTTATTATCTTTTTCTATACCATTAGCTATATCTAGCAGTTTCTTTTCAAACTCCTTGTCCTCTTCAATAATCTTCAATGCTTTTTCTGCCGCTTTTTGATGAGATTCTTTTTTAGAATATCCAATGCCCTCAGCTGTTACAATATCTGCTATTAAAACACTTGAGTGAAATATAGGATTGTGATTGGTATCTTGATAAGAATCAATAATATCAAACCTAACTTCAAGCTTATGCTTTTGCCCCCACTCAATCAATCTTGACTTGAAGTCAATTTCAGTTTTTACAACATCTTCAATGTCGAGATGGTTTTCAATAAGGGTGTGAAATACAAATTTCTTGGCAACTCTATATCCTTGATCCAAATATATAGCAGCAATAAGAGCTTCTAAAGCATCGCCATAAATGTTAGTGTTGTGTGCAACATTGCGAGTTGATGTTACTAATAACTTATCTAACCCTAATTCAACTGCTAATTTATTCATTGTTTCGCGTTGAACTATACGTGAACGCATATTAGTAAGGAATCCTTCTTTTTTGTTCACAAACTCTTTAAAAAGGATATCAGCTATAATAGCATCTAAAATAGCATCACCCAAAAATTCAAGACGTTCATTATTTACCCATTTTCCGTTATTTAATCGTATTGAAGATGATTTATGGGCTACAGCTTGTTGATATAATGAGATGTCGTGAGGATAGAATCCGACTATGTTATAGAATGAAAGATAGGGCTCTTTCCCTTTTCTAGGAATAGCCCTTATCTTTTTGTATAATTTTTTTATCACATTTACTCTGTGTGTTTCTTTAGAATAACGCTTGCATTGTGACCTCCAAATCCAAAAGTATTGGATAGAGCCATACGTATATTTCTTTTTTGAGGTTTGTTGAATGTGAAATTTAATTTATAATCAATTTCGGGATCTTCATCACCTTCCTCGAAGTTGATAGTAGGTGGTACAATTTGGTCCCTAATTGCTAAAACGCAAAACAGAGCTTCAATAGCACCCGCAGCACCAAGTAAATGGCCAGTCATAGATTTTGTTGAGCTAATATTTAGTTTGTAACTATGCTCTCCAAAAACATCGAGTATGGCTTTAGTTTCTGATATGTCTCCAACGGGTGTTGCAGTACCGTGTACATTGATGTAATCAATTTCATCAGGTTGGATTTCTGCATCTTCCATTGCATTTCTCATCACTAATTTAGCACCTACTCCATCGGGATGAGATGCAGTGAGATGATAAGCATCTGCTGACATTCCAGCTCCTAAAACTTCAGCATATATTTTTGCTCCGCGAGCTATTGCATGTTCATACTCTTCAAGAATTAGAGATGCTGCACCTTCACCCATCACAAATCCATCGCGACTTTTGCTAAAAGGTCTTGATGCTGTTTCAGGCGAATCGTTGCGAGTGGAGATTGCATGCATAGCATTGAATCCTCCTACTCCAGCTTCTGTAATTGCCGCTTCAGCACCACCTGTAACAAATGCATTTGCTTTACCTAAACGAATTAGATTATAAGCATCTGCTATTGCATTGGTTGATGAAGCACAAGCTGACACTGTAGCATAATTGGGCCCACGAAGTCCATAAATCATAGAGATATGCCCTGTTGCAATATCTGCTATCATTTTTGGAATGAAGAATGGATTAAATCTGGGTCCTTTTTCTTTATTTTTAGCGTAATTCCCTACTTCGTCTTCAAATGTTTTAATACCACCTATACCTGCAGAAAATATAACGCCAATTTTGTCTAAATTCTCTTTTTCAAAATCTAAACCAGAATCTTTTATAGCTTCGTTAGCAGCAGTTATTGCTAACTGTGAATATCGGTCGTGTTTTCTTGCTTCTTTTCGATCAAAGTGTTCTAATGGGTCATAATTCTTAACTTCGCAAGCGAATTGTGTTTTGAATAATGAAGCATCGAACAAAGTAATAGGTCCAGCGCCACTTTTACCCGCAATAGCATTTTCCCACGTTTCATTAACGTTGTTGCCAATTGGAGTTATGGCTCCTAGACCTGTTACTACAACTCTTTTTAATTCCATATAATTATTTAATGGATATTTATTTCGCGTGTTCCTCTACGTAAACTACGGCGTCACCTACAGTTGCAATTTTTTCAGCTTGATCATCAGGAATTGAGATGTTGAATTCTTTTTCAAATTCCATAATCAACTCTACAGTGTCTAATGAATCTGCTCCTAAATCGTTTGTGAAGCTTGCTTCGTTGGTAACTTCAGATTCTTCAACGCCTAATTTATCAACGATAATTGCTTTTACTCTTGATGCTGTTTCAGACATAATTTTTTGATATTAATTAATAAATAAATTTTTATTCCTAATTTTGCGATGCAAAGTAAATCATTTTTTATTGAATAAAGCAAACTTTCATCCTACTATTTCACTAAAAGTGCACAAATTTGAGTTTATTGTGCAAAAATCAATGTTTTTATGACACAAATAGCTCTTTTTTCTTCAGGTAATGGCACCAATGCCGAAAATATTGCCAAGTATTTTGACAAAAACACTCAGATTGAGGTGTCTTTGTTAGTATCTAACGATCAAAATGCCTACGTTCATCAGCGGGCAAAGGCTTTAAATATACCCTCTTATAGTTTTTCCAAAAATGAGATAATGGAGGGATCACAGCTATTGAGGCTCTTATCTGATTACAGTATAGATTATATAATTCTTGCTGGTTTTCTTTTAAAGGTGCCTGATACATTATTAGAAAAGTACCCGAATAGAATTATAAATATACACCCAGCACTTTTACCCAAATATGGTGGTAAAGGAATGTATGGAGATAGGGTGCACAAAAAAGTAATTGAAATGGGCGATACGAAATCAGGAATTACCATCCATTATGTAAATGATAAGTATGACGAAGGAGAGATAATTTTTCAATCATCATGCGATATTCTTCCTCAGGACACATATGAAGATGTTTCAAAAAAAGTGCATAAACTGGAATATGCTCATTTCCCTCGTGTGATTGAAAATGTAATCCTCGGTAATAGATAGATTTATCATATTACTTATTAGTATTGCAGATATATAGACATTTGCAGTGTATTATATTTTGTATGCTTATTCTATTAGATATTACAGGATTCTACTGTCGAAATTAAAAAGAACGCTGTTATTGAATAAATAATTAAGAGAATCACCTTGGAAATAAAAAAATATATTATCTTTGCATCGCTTTTTGCGGCTGTGGCGTAATTGGTAGCCGCGCTAGACTTAGGATCTAGTGACGCAAGTCGTGGGGGTTCGAGTCCCTTCAGCCGCACAATATGAATCGCTATACATCTGAAAATTGATGTTTAGCGATTTTTTTTATTTAATTCCCTCATGCTTTCTTTCCATATTGATAATGTAATAAGATAAGCCTTTTTTGTTGACCTCCATTTCTTGCGCAAAAAGAAATGTTCTTTAAAGCTTTATTGTAACCAATATTTGGAAAGCTAAATTGAAAATGAGGATAATATGGTTTATTCTAATTTTTAGGAATTAAATATTATTGAAGGCTTTGTCAAGTGGTAAGTCAAGCAGATTCAGTTTTTGAGTTTGATTGTACGTATTGTAAAAAGTTTTATTTCATTTAATGAAGACGCATTTAAAGAAATATGGCACTATTAATTTAACATTGCAACTTGTTCACTTAATGATAATATTATGTAAGTTTGTTCCGATAACAATCAAATTTTGCTTTTCAACTAATTTTAAAACAAAGGACTATGTTTTATTAACAGTGAATTAAAAACCTCACACAAATACCGAACAAAATAAATGATTTAATAAGTCTATATAAAATGCAAAAACTTAAAGATATGAAAACCAGTTTATTTATTCTTAGTTCTCTTTTAACGCTAGCAGCATGTGGTCAAAAGCAGCAACAATTTAAAAGTGAAAGTTTATTTAATGGAACGAGCCTCAGTGGCTGGCATGTGGATGTTCCAGTAATGGATCAAAATCCTGACACAATTAATCCTTTTATCGTTCGTGATGGCTTGTTGGTAAGTTTGGGCACTCCACGTGGACATCTCATTACAGACGATGAGTTTTAAGATTATCGATTAGAGGTTGAATACCGATTTCCTGCCGAACCTGGTAACTGTGGTGTTTTGGTTCACGTATCAACACCACGCGCACTTTATGATATGTTTCCAAAATCGATAGAAGTGCAAATGGAGCACACAAATGCTGGAGATTTTTGGTGCATTGTGGAGGACATAACTGTTCCCGAAATGGAGGAACGCAGAGGGCCAAAAGAAAATTGGGGAATAACAGAAGGTAAAGGGCGTCGCATCAAAAAACTTGTTGATGGTGCTGAAGTGCCTTTAGGT
>JAQVZQ010000112.1 GCA_028708095.1 Dysgonamonadaceae bacterium | reverse complement strand
CGAATTCTGGGACTACAGAGCCACTTTAAAAAATCTACCCTTGATAATCAGGCGATTGCATTTATAAATAGTTGGAAATTCTTTGCTTTTAGTGTTTTTTGGGGGAAAAATGCTCAAGTTGGGTTAACTACGTAAACGAATTTATAATTATAGCTTTGTGATAAATAAGTCATTGGAAGAACTCAATTTGAAAAAAACATCTTTATGAAGACTTTCCTGAATTATATCATTTGCGCTGGAATGAAGAGGAGGCCTCTATAAGTTGTTGAAATGCAGGATTGAAGGTAGAGGATTTTTCAGGTAAAACAGCAAGATCTGTACGGCAATATTTTTATGCTAAAGTATTTTTAATGACGCTTTGTGCTGTTTATGCCTATCCTATCGAAGAAAAAGAACGAGAAGAGTATAAGGCGGACGAAAATAGAAAACATGATCAAAAAATTAATAGGACAAGTGCATTAGCTATGACCAAAGACATACTAATATCATTGTTTATCAGAAAAGATTTAAAAAAAGCATTTGATGCCTTCGATGATGTAGTTTGCAAAACTAGAGAAATTATTAGACCTAGCAGATCGATCTTTTAAACGAAATCATTGGCCCAAAAAGTCTTACTCAATGAATTACAAAAGGTTATAGCATATCACTCACTAAACGACATTGATTTTGCATTGGATAATTCTTAACATTGTATGAAGAGGTAATATGCCAGGTTGTCGTAATGAAAACATCCTATGAAGAGGTGATATTTCAAGTCATGGTATTGAAAAGATCGTACGAAGAAGTAGTATGTGAGGTCTTCGTGTTGATAATATCGTACGAAGAAGTATTATTTCAGGTTTGTCGAATACAAAACATCGTACGATATTGTAATATTTTGCCATGAAAATGCATTTCTTCTTACATCTTTACCTTAAAACGGGAGTGTGATGACATTATGTCAGTGGAATTTAAGACAAAGTGACAGCGAGATGTAATGTACAAGTACATTATATTGTCCAAACTGGGTGTAAATGTTAATGCAACTTAACGTTTTTAGATGAAGCAGACATGAAATGAGACTTCTGCGCACGATATTGTAATGTATCAGGTCTGTCGAATTTATAATTCCGTACGATGTTGTAATATATCAGGTTTGTTGAAACAAAAAATCGTACAATATTGTAATATTACCGAAACTTACACCATTGATTATATGTACATTGCATGTTTTGCAGCATTTGGAACATTCTTTTTAAAACTTTCAGGAATAAAGTTTTTTATTGAAGACAGCAAAAATGATAGAGCGAAATAGGAGTAAGGGTCTGGATATAAAAGTTATTAAGATAGACATATAAAAAATGAATGTAATTTAACACGACTATATATGAGAAAATCATTTTTTGTTGATTCTCTTGAGGTATTAGGATTCATAGTTTATAAATCTTATATTAATTAAATTATGAAGGATCAGAAAATAGATGAGTTATTAGAGTCAATTTTAAATCAGGTAGATGATAAGGAGTCATTATTGGACTTGCAGGATAAGTTATTTAAACGAGGAGTGGAGACTCTTTTAAAATCAGAATTAAAGGCCCACTTAGGATACGAAGAAGGAGATAAACCTATATCAAAGAATACACGAAATGGTCATTCACAAAAGACATTGAAGACTAACAAAGGTGATGTTTTAATAAAGGTGCCTAGAGACCGTGATAGCTCTTTTAACCCCGTTACTGTCCCTAAGCATGAAACAATGACTGAAACTATCTACGATGCTATTATACTCTTATATGCCAAGGGGATGAGCAATTCAGATATTGTAGACTTTATAGAGCAAACATACGGTGTTAAGTATTCAACATCTCAAGTATCTATCATTACAAATACTTTAATGGAGGATATTGAACAGTGGCAAAGTAGACCACTGCAAGATCAGTATGCTATGGTATGGATTGATGGCATTCATTATAAGATACGCCAAGACGGGAAGGTTATCTCTAAAGCAGCTATGATTGTTCTGGGCGTCGACATGCAAGGCATGCAGGATATATTAAGCATTGATGTAGTTGAAAATGAGTCTGCTAGTGCTTGGATGGGCATGCTTAAAGATTTAACTATGAGGGGTGTGGAAGATATATTGTTTTTATGTTCTGATAATCTCACAGGATTAGATAAAGCAATTGAAGCCATCTTTCCCAAAAGTATCCGACAGGTTTGTATAGTTCACCAAATTAGGAACTCCCTAAAGTTTGTATCCAGTAAAGACAAGCAGAAGGTCATGCAAGATATTAGAGCTATCTATCAGGCTGACAATCAAGAGCAGGCACGAAAGGCTTTCCAGACCTTTAAAGAGAACTGGCAAGGCAAGTATGATAAGGCAATCAAATCTTGGGAAGAGAACTGGGATAATCTAACTGCTTTTTTAGAGTATCCTCCAGCCATTAGAAAGCTCATTTACACAACGAATATTATAGAGAGCTTTAATTCTGTTTTGCGTAAATATACAAGAAACAAAAAGGTCTTCCCAAACGATCAGTCAGCCGTAAAATCAATCTATTTAGCTGCCCAACAAATACGAGTCAAATGGCAAAGATCAAGAGCTGGATGGAATCAAGTATACAATCAGCTATACATTTGTTTTGAAGATAGAATAAAATAGCGTATATTTAAATCAAGAATCTTATATCTCATACACAAAATATTGGATAGGCTCTTACACAGTCCCACAGTCCCGATTTGAGTCAAAACTTTTTATGAGAAACACTTTTCTCACCAGTGGAAAGCCAAAACTTGTTAGAGGAAATGCTTTCTACTCAGTAGAAAGGATGAAATTGTTCATGGAAAGACTTTCTACTCTATAGACAGTCAGAACTTGTTATAATAAGTACCATTTCAACTGTAAACGCAGATAATCATCCGTGATATAACCAATAATTATAGTTGTTATAAAATAGTTGGGTTCGTTTGATATGTAGGCTTATTACAATAGATTATATAGTAATTTATGATGGCTATTATTTATTGTTTTTATATTTTTGAAATGTAGTAACAATATTAATGTTTTACGCACCAATTGTGATCTGCTTGAGCGGGTATTAATTCTTTCTGCTTGGCAGGCAGAACACCGATTTGGGAATCGGCGCGTGCGGGGCCCAAGGTGAAGCCTTGCGATAATAATTGCCAGTTAATAGTTTGAGGACTGAAAGTCCTTGTCTAATTGCGTCATACCTCTTTCTGTGCCAGGCTTTTAGCCCTCAATTGCTGACTCTTTCAACTGGTCTCAACACTGACTGGTTGGGCTGAATTATATCGGTTTTCCAGCCCTAATCCATATCTCATATTGCATATCAGACTGTTCGTCATGTAAGTACAAAATGTTTAGTTTTTTATAATAAGTGAAATTATCAATTTGAGCAAAAACATTCTATTAATGTGATGCTTAATTCTTAACTTAATGACATTGATTTATAATATGAAATCATAGGATTACTACAGTAGCTTTTAATGTTGTAATATATAGAGATTATGGAGTTATTATGAGAGCTATTTAATTATAAAGGAAGAAATTATAATGCTATGATACAACATTATTTTTATTCAAATAGATTTTGTAGAATCATTGGCATTGTTTCAAATCAATAAAGTCACAGTAATAAACTAAACTCAAGCTTTATAATTTACTTTCTAATAATTTCAATATTGCCATTGCTAGCTAGCTTAATGATGGATGAAGGAGAAAGTTTTGAAAAATCGTCTTGTCGATATTCAACTACATAATCTACTTGATAAATAATCTCAGCATCAATTTGGTTAAAGTTTTGAGGTGTTGGTTTGCCTGCTATATTGGCAGAGGTAGAGACAATTGGTTTTCTGAATCGTTTGCATAACTCTCTTGAGAAGTTTTCGGAGGTAAAGCGCACACCTATTGAACCATCTTGTGCAATGAGATTTGAAGCTAAGTTTTTAGCACCATTAAAGATAATCGTAAGCGGTTTATCAGTCAGTTCAATCAAATCCCAAGCAATTTCGGGTACATCTTGCACATAGGTTTGAAGTTTTGATGGATTGTCTAACAGAACCAGCATCGATTTGTTTTTGTCTCGCTGTTTTATAGCATGAATTTTTTCGACAGCTTCATCATTTGTTGCGTCACAACCTATTCCCCAAATGGTGTCGGTAGGGTAGAGTATCACACCTCCTTGTTTAAGCACCTCATATGCTTTTTTGATATCTTCGTTCATAGCCCTGTTAGTGATTTATCTTTTGTACTATAATTGCATCTTCGTATGTGTCATTAATGGATATCCATTGCTTTAATATGCCAGAATTGGCAAACCCAGTATTTTGGAAAAGCTGTAAGCTGGGTTGGTTGCTTTGAGGGATGACTGCGTAGAGTTGATTGACTTTTAAAAAGTTGAAAGTATAATTTTCCAAAAGATTTAATGCTGACAATGCATGCCCTTTTTTACGCCATTTAGGGGCAATATAAATTCCTACACCACACCTGCTGTTGAGTGGGTCAAAGTCGTATAAGTCAATAGTACCAATTGCTGATTCTGTTTCTTGCAAATCAATCATAAACCTAAGTTGTTTCGATAGGAAAATATCTGTTTGCGCATCTACAATGTATTGCTTTAAAACAAACTTCGAATAGGGTGAAATAGCTGCTCCATACTTCCAAACATCTGTATCGTTTTCCCAAAGATATAGAACTTCTAAGTCTTCAGGTTCAAGAGCCCGTAAAGAGAGTGTGTCGTTTTTTAGAAATTTATCCATAGCAACAGTAACTATTTTGCGTCTAATGCTTCACCAATGCGTATGAATATGTTCTTCTTACGTCTGTTTTTTTCTTGTTGCGTTTCTTGTGCCGACATGATGGTCTGAAAAGAGTTTTCTCCACTTACAGTTGCCTGTACAGCATTGTAGATAACGCCCCAATCGGGTAGACCTCCTAGGTTTCTATCATCGATAAACATATCGGCATTTATTTTTCGTGGAATACGAGACGTTTCTTCGGGGAAATTAGCATTAGCTGCATAAAAATTTAATCCCTGTTCAGAACAATAATCTATGGCTTCTTGTAGCAATTCATCCTCACGAACAGTCCACAAAATGAGCTGATGTTGCTCTTTTTGTAATAGAAGAAGTGTTTCAATTGCAAATGGAATTGGCTTTCCAATTTCAGGATAACGGTGTTCTACAATGGTTCCATCAAAATCTACTGCAATAATCATTTTTCTAAGTTGTTATGTTTAATTTGTGGTGCTTCTTTTATTGTTAAATAGCTTGATGAAGGATAACAAAAAAGATATGCTGTGAAAATTACCAATGTGCAAAGCATGAAGTTTTGTTTAAAAGTTAAAGCAAATAAAGCTATATTTATTGTTGCAACCAAAAACAAAATGATAAATCGTGTTAGAAATGCTTTTTTATATGTTGATGTGATTAGTTGTAAATCTTTAGATTGATTGTTTTTTTTCATAATCATCGAGAATAATTTTAGTGCTCCCGGGATACTGATCAACGTTATTAGAATTACATATCGTTCTAAAGTATCAGATATATCAATGGGATATCTTATCAAGTTAATCCATTTGAAAGCAAAGCTTATAAAAAAGACAATTTGAACGGCAAACACTATATAGAAAAGACGCTTTAGTGAGGTAATAAGTATTGGTTGCTTCATCTGATTATTTTTGATTTAGTTTATAAGATTCTTCAAATGGAGTTCTGTTTAATATCGATCTCCCAAGAGTAACCTCATCGGTATATTCAATTTCGTTGCCCACAGAAACTCCACGTGCAATAATGGAAACTTTGATGTTGAAAGGCTCCAGTTTACGGAAGATATAAAAGTTTGTGGTGTCACCCTCCATCGTTGCACTTAAAGCAAGAATCACCTCTTTCACCTCTTTTGTTTCAACCCTTTCTATTAAACTAGCAATCTCTACATCCGAAGGGCCAATGCCATCTATTGGAGAGATGATTCCACCTAAAACATGATATTGACCTTTAAACTGTACTGTGTTTTCTATTGCCATAACATCCTTGATGTTTTCAACAACACATACTATCGATGAATTGCGATTTGGATCAGCGCACAGATTGCAAATTTCACTGTCTGAAATATTGTGACAGCACGAACAGTACCTCACTTCATTTTTTAATGTCAAAATTGCGTTAGCAAAACTCTCTACGCTTGCATTATCTTCGCGAAGTAAATGCAGGACTAATCGAAGAGCAGTTTTTCTTCCAATTCCGGGAAGTTTTGCAAATTCATTAACGGCACTCTCAAGTAGAGCAGAGGGATAGGGTCTATTCATTTATAAATTGTTGTGTTGCGCAAAGATAGCACGAATGCTTTTATTGAGCAAATATTGCTATTATAAGAAAAACAGAAAGACTTTATAAAGTGAAAACGCATCAAAAACATTTAATATATGATGATTTTTAGTTTATAAATGAACAATAATTTATAGCTTTGCTAGTTAATTAATATGCTAAATGTAAGATTGTTTTTATTGAAACGCATATTACTTAATAACATTATATTTATATTAATTCGCAACTTATGAAAAAGTACAATTTTAACGCAGGTCCCTGCGTATTACCTCGTCCCGCAGTTGAAGCATCAATTGATGCTATTCGCAATTTTGATAAAACTGGAATTGGTGTTTTAGAAATTTCACATCGTTCACCCGGTTGGGTTAAAGTAATGAATGATTGTGTCGATTTATGGCGTGAATTACTACATATTCCCGACAATTATAAAATTCTTTTTTTAGCGGGTGGGGCAAGTACTCAGTTTTTTACCATACCGGCAAACATATTGAATAAAAAAGCGGCATATCTGCAAACGGGTGTGTGGGCAAATAAGGCAATGAAAGAGGCCCGCTTTTATGGTGAAGTGGAAGTAGTTGCCTCGTCTGAAGATAAGACTTATTCTTATATACCAAAAGAATATACAATTCCAACTAATGCCGATTATTTTCACATTACAACAAATAATACAATTTATGGAACAGAATTAAAAGAAGATATAGACAGCCCGATTCCTTTGGTTGCTGATATGTCATCCGATATTATGAGCCGTCCCATTGATGTTTCAAAATATGGTATAATATATGGTGGAGCTCAGAAAAATGTGGGAACTGCAGGTATTGCTTTTGTTATTGTTCGTGAAGACCTTTTAGGTAAATTAGATCGTCCAATACAATCAATGGTTGATTATCGCTCTCACATCAAAGGTGAATCTATGTTTAACACTCCACCAGTGTTTTCTGTGTATGTAATGTATCAAACATTGTTGTGGGTTAAGTCTATGGGTGGCGTTGAGGCAATGCATAAAATAAATGTAGATAAAGCAAATTTACTGTATAACGAAATTGATAGGAGCAAAATGTTTGTGGGTACAGCAGCAAAAGAAGACCGTTCAATCATGAATGTATGCTTTGTTATGAGTGATGAACACAAAGACAAAGAGACTGCATTTATGGACTTTGCAAAAGATCAAGGAATGGTTGGAATAAAAGGACATCGTTCTGTGGGTGGATTTCGCGCATCAATTTACAACTCTTGCCCTGTTGAAGCTGTTGAGGCGTTGGTAAAATGTATGCAAGATTTTGAAAAGGCTAACCAGTAATTCTGTCAAAAATATTAAGATTGTATTTCCTGCAGATGTATGTTATAACAATATGAACTTATTTGAAGACAGGTACTACTTAATAATGTTGTGAATAAATAACTATGGGTTAAGTATGTGTTCACTATAAAATTTGCAATATACTTCAAAACATATTAATTATGAAGGTGTTAAGAGAGACGATAAGTCTTATTAGCACCTTCATCCTTTTGTGAAATAAAGGAACCTTTCAGGATACTGCATGGTTATGCAATGTAGAGAGCCGTGTTGTTTAATAAGTGTACGACAATCAATGCCAACTATCTCTTTGTCTGGGAATACTTTCTTTAATTGATTAATGGCAATTGAGTCTTTATTTGAATTGTATGTTGGCATTAGTATAGCTGAGTTTAATATCAAGAAATTTGCATAAGTTGCAGGTAGTCTATTTTCTTCTACATATAAAGGATCAGCCATAGGGAGAGGAATTAAAGTATACGGTTCTCCATCAAGGGTTCGAAAAGCAGCCAACTCCTTCTCCATCTTTTTCAAGTCTTCATAATGCTCATCGTTAGTATCGACACATTGCACATAAGCAATAGTTTTTTTATTGCAAAAACGTGCTAAAGTATCAATGTGATTATCGGTATCATCTCCCTCGAGGTAGCCACTATCCAACCACAACACTTGTGTTATACCTAACTTTTCTTTTAAATACTTATCGATTTCTTCTTTGGTGAGAGGTTGATTTCGGTTTGGAGATAAAAGACATTGAGAGGTGGTAAGTAAAGTACCCTCTCCGTCTGTTTCAATTGCTCCTCCTTCTAAGATGAAGTTAAGATGATTGTAATAACTCACTTCAGGAGTGAAAATGTTTTTCTCAAATAGTTTGGAAGTAATCTGGTTATCGAAGTTAGCTGCAAACTTCAGTCCCCAGGCATTAAATCCAAAATCGTATATAGCAGGTTTACCATTAATATATACTGAGATTGGTCCATGGTCACGTGCCCATGTGTCATTACTTTCTATTTCGGTTAAAATGAGTTTTTTGCGTTCTGTGGCAGTGAAATAATCTACTACCTCTTTAACATCATGACACACGATTAGGAGTCTTGTGTGCTTCAAAATTACTTTTGAAAGATGAATGTAAAAATGAGTAACTTCATCAAGAATATAAGCCCAATCAGAATTTTTGTGTGGCCATGTAATTTGTATGGCACTTTGAGAATGCCATTCTGCTGGAAATTGAATTAAATCCATTTAGGTGTTATTAATTGACTATCTCAATCCATATTTCCGCGAACAACTCCACGAGAGGATGCACGAACAAAATCTAAAATATCATTTCGTTCTGGAGAATCAGCAAGATCATTTTCAATCCGCTCCATTCCTTGGGAGATATTATAACCTGACAAATAAAGCAAACGATATACTTCTTGTATTGCATTTATTTGCTCGCTTGTAAAACCTCGCCTACGCAAGCCAATAACATTCAGTCCAACATAACTCACTGGTTCACGACCAGCCATTGCAAATGGAGGTATGTCTTTCCCTAATCTGGTTCCACCCTGAATCATAGTATGTTTACCAATCTTTGTAAATTGGTGTACAAGTGTTCCGCCACTTAGTATTGCATAATCATCAATTTCTACTTCCCCTGCCAGTTGAACAGTATTGCCAATAATGACATAATCTTTTAATATGCAGTCATGCGCAACATGGCTATATGCCATGAGGAGGCAATTGTTTCCAACAACAGTTTGTCCCCGTGATTCAGTTCCACGATTGACAGTCACACATTCTCTTATAGTAGTGTTGTTACCTATAATTGCAAGACTTTCCTCGTTGTTAAACTTTAAATCTTGAGGAATCCCAGATATGACCGCATTAGGGAATATTGTACAGTTTTCGCCAATCCTTGCACCTTCCATTATACAGGCATGAGGCATTATTCTTGTACCAGCTCCTATTATTACATTATCTTCTATGTATGCAAAAGGGTCTATAATTACGTTTTCACCAATAGTTGCATTGGGATGAACATATGCTAAAGTTGAAATATTAGACATGATATATGATTTGCGTTATTTATTTATGACTACTTGTGCTGTGAACTCTGCTTCGGAAACTACTTGTTCTCCAATAAATGCAAGTCCTCTCATGGTCGCTATGCCACGTCGAATTGCGCTTGTAAGTTCTACTCTTAAAATTAGTGTATCACCTGGAACAACCTTTCTTCTGAATTTTACATTATCTATTTTTAAAAAATAAGTTGAATATTCTTCTGGATTTTCCAACCCCGAAAGTACGAAAATACCACCTACTTGTGCCATAGCTTCTACTTGCAATACACCAGGCATAACGGGCTCTTGAGGAAAATGTCCTGCAAAAAATGGTTCATTAGTAGTAATATTTTTAATACCAACTATGTATTTATCTGTTTTTTCTATAATTTTATCTACCAATAGGAAAGGATATCTATGAGGGATGATGTCTCTAATCATGTTGATATCCATTAGTGGCTCTTTGCTCACATCATACACAGGCGGCTGCACTTCGTTCAATTTAATATCCTTGCGAAGCATACGAGCAAGTTTGTTATTAATTTTATGACCAGGGCGAGTAGCTATAATACGACCTTTAATCGGTTTGCCAACCAATGCCATGTCACCAATAATATCCAATAGTTTATGCCTTGCAGGTTCATTTGGAAAAACTAGGGCTTTTTTGTTGAGGTATCCCAATTCGTTTGCATCATGATGAGGAACACCAATTAATTCGGCTAATTCGTCTAATGCTTCTTGAGATAGCTTTTGTTCATAAATTACTATTGCATTGTCAAGGTTGCCACCTTTAATTAAGCCTGCTTTATGCAACTGTTCGATTTCGCGAACAAATACAAAAGTACGTGCTGGTGCAACTTCTTTTGCAAAATCACTCATATCTTCAATCGTTGCCGATTGATTATGTATATACTGCGAATCAAACTCTATAAATGAATTAATGCTGAAGCAATCATCTGGTAATAACGTTAGTTTCGAACCTGTTTCAGGGTCGCAAACTTCCATTTTACGACGTACAATATAATAATCTTTATATGCATCTTGTTCTTCAATTCCCACTTCTGTAATGGCTTCTACATATTTTGTTGAACTTCCATCTAAAATGGGGAATTCAGGTGCATCAACTTCAATTAGACAATTGTCCACTTCTAATGCGTATAGTGCAGCCATGGCATGCTCAACAGTGCTAACGTGTGCATCACCTTTCGAAAGAATTGTTCCGCGTTGAGTTCCAGTAACATTCTCTGCAAATGCAGGTATAATGGGTGTATCCTCTAAGTCTATTCGTTTGATTTTTATTCCATGAGTTTCAGAAGTAGAAAGAAAGGTAACATGAATATTTTTTCCTGTATGGAGTCCTATTCCAGTTA
>JAQVZQ010000439.1 GCA_028708095.1 Dysgonamonadaceae bacterium | reverse complement strand
GTCCCATAATAGTATTACCTATAATAATAGTGGGTTTCTTTTTTTCAGCTTTGGCATCTTTCAATGCTTTACGAATATCTTTTACGTCATTACCATTAATCTTAATTACGTTCCAATTCCACGCTTCATATTTCTTTGCAACATCTTCGCTTGTTACAGCATCGGTCATGGTAGATAGTTGAACGTTGTTTGAATCATAAAACATGATATAATTATCCAGACCCAAATGTCCTGCAATTCTACCTGCACCTTGCGATATTTCTTCTTGAATACCTCCATCAGAAATAAATGCATAAATAGTTTGATTCATGCTTTCACCCAAGCGGTGTTTTAAAAACTTAGCTGCAATGGCAGCTCCTACACCGTAAGTATGACCTTGTCCTAATGGACCTGAAGTATTTTCAATGCCACGCATCACATCTATTTCAGGGTGACCTGGAGTTACACTATCCCACTGACGAAATTCTTTTAAATCATCTAATGAAAACTTACCGCTCAAACACAATACTGAATAGAGCATAGGAGACATATGACCAGGATCAAGAAAGAATCTATCACGTGATTCCCAATTTGCATTGTCGGGGTCATATTCTATAAACTCAGAGAAGAGCACATTTATAAAATCAGCAGCACCCATGGCACCTCCGGGATGACCCGATTTAGCTTTTTCTACCATTGACGCTGACAATATGCGAATATTGTTCGCAGCTTTTTTCATCAGATTAACATCATTCATAATTAATATATTTTTGAGATTTATTTCTAAGTAATTTTTTATTTGTGAGCTTCGAATAATAAGTTTTAGTGTAAAAAAACTCTCTTCTAATACAAAGATAGTGTTTTATCGCAAAAAGAACGAAAACTATATATGAAAAGACCTATCCTTTTCATAACTTTGTTATAAATAATTCATTTTGTAAGAATCAACACCATGTCTTTAAGTAAAAACAAAATAAGTTACATCCAATCATTAAAGCAAAAAAAGTATAGAAGTCAACACAATACCTTTGTTGCCGAGGGATCAAAACTTATCTTTGATTTGATACCACATATGCGGTGTCAATTGCTCGTGCTTTCTGACGAAATGCAAGAAAACTTGTCAGTAGTTAAAGCAGAAGAAACAATTGTAGCAACACGAGCCGAAATCAAGAAAGCTTCGCACCTTGCTACCCCACCCGACGCAATTGCTGTTTTCTATCAAATACAAAAAGATTACTCAGGAATAGATTATTCAAATAAATTAAGCTTAATATTGGACGAAGTGCAAGATCCAGGCAACTTGGGAACCATTATTCGTATTGCAGATTGGTTTGGAATCGAAAACATATTCTGTAGTAATGACACAGCCGATGTGTATAACACAAAGACAGTGCAAGCTACTATGGGAGCCTTATCAAGAGTCAATATTCATTATGCGAATATAGCTAATTTGATTAAACAATACCCCAGTTCGTCTATATATGGCACATTCTTAAACGGTGAAAACATCTACACTGAACCTTTAGTAACAAAAGGCTTCATCGTTATGGGAAACGAAGGAAATGGGATCCGTCCAGAGATAGAACAATTGATAACGCACCGACTTTATATACCCAGTTTTTCAACTAATAGCACGACTTCCGAATCATTGAATGTGGCAGTCGCCACGGCAGTGGTTTGTTCAGAGTTTAGAAGGAGGTGAAGAAAATGATGTGGATCTAAAATAAAGAATGTAAATACAAACGAATTATTTAAAACATGTTCTGAGTCCTCTCTCGTGGTTGATAACACATGATACCATCTTTTCAGCAATGTCCTGGGAGAGATGGAGCTCCTGCTCCGTCATTTGATTGAATAATTAATTTATTGCCATAATTATCCATGGATGTATAATCAGTTTAATAAGGTTAATAAGCTTGGGATGGTGGTAGTAATTCGTGGTTGCTGAGTTTTAAATACAAATACAAATAAGGTTTTAAAGAAATAAAATCGAAGTTAGAAGCTCCGATTACATTGTCAATTAAAGATGCAATAGCAGATATGATTGATTTTGCACTTCTCCAACTCCCCCTCGTGAGAATTAAATATTAGACCGAAATGAATGCATTTGCTTTACATAAATTAAATATATAGTTAATTTATACTGTTTGTGATTGGCGTTTGTGTAGTTCAATAGATTGATTAACAAATCATCTTTCTCTCCTTTTCGCACTATTATTATTTTCCTTGATCACCACAAAATTTTAAATCAGACACTTTAAAAAATAACTTCAATAACAGTAAAATGATAATTGGCTGCATACGTGACTGTTATCAAGGATTAAGTTTGAATTACAATGTTGCAATTCTATTTACAACATCTCCGACAATTGAATTGTAATCTTACAATCTAATTTATGACACTCCCAACATTCAAATTGTCATGTTACAATAAGAATAATTGAGTTCAGGATATTTCATTGTCAACTTATAATTTCACATATAGAAACAAATTGATCGCATTGTCAACTGTTTATTAACAGTCATTGGTTAAGTTATGCGTTTTGTTAACTATTTTCATTTTTTGAGGTAATGCAGTCTTTATGTTGCAATGTAGCATAATGTCACAATATTGCCCAAAATGCCGAATTTGCTTACATATTGTCAAATTTTGATGACAAAAATCAAATTGCAACTTTACAATCAGAAT
>JAQVZQ010000438.1 GCA_028708095.1 Dysgonamonadaceae bacterium | reverse complement strand
GATGCGACGCACATCTGTTTGGTCTATGAAAGATAATAATTGCCCTAGTAGCGGCTGTCCGATAAAATGTGTACTTTTTTTACTTTCTGATTATTCGCATCAAAAAAACTTTTAGCGGACACTAATAAAAAACATCATATACTCTTTGGGAAAGCCTAAAATAAATGGACATTTCACATACCACTCTTAATCCATAATCTCTTTGTGTTTTTGCGAGAAACATTCAACGAAAAAAACTGCTCTTTAAAATTTAAGAACAGTTTTTTTAATATCTCTCTCAACAACGAGAATAGCATTAATATTTAATCTTATATGATTGCACTTCCCATAAGGAAAACACCTGCTAATGCAACAATAGCGTATAACTCAGGAAATACAGCTAAAATAAGCGTATTTGTAAACACATCGTGTCCTTGACCAATAGCGGCTATACCGTTGGCACAAACTGTTCCTTGTCTAATTGCAGAAAAAAGTCCAACAAAACCAAGTGTTAAACCTCCAGCAAGCACAGCTGATGCTTGAAACATAGAAATATCGGGAGTTAAGACACCAAATATTGTTTGAAACATAAAGTAACCAGCAAAACCGTATAGGCCTTGCGTGCCAGGAAGAGCTGTCAGCACCAGGAAGTTGCCAAAAGCACCGTCGTTTTTCTTTAAAGCACCAATAGCAGCACTACCTGCAATACTTACACCGTAAGCGCTACCAATTCCTGATAAAGCGAGCATTGCTGCAATACCAATATAAGCTATTAATAGATTGTATTCCATAATTGATTGAATTTATTTGATTTATATAATTTTATTTATGTAAATGGTTGATATTTTTGTCCGCCTCCGCTGAACTCAGCGTTTTTAAAGAACTCCACAAAAGTCAAACGCATAGGATGCACTATAGCTCCTAAGGTGTTCATAAAAATATTGATTGAATGACCTATAACGAAGATGATTATTGTTACAATGGGTCCTGCTATTGCATTTTCTGGACTCATGCCTATAGCCAAATCTGTAAATACCATTGCTAAAATACCTCCTGACAATCCTAAAGCAAACAAGCGAACATAAGATAGGATATCACCCAAGAGCCCAGTTGCCATATTATAACTATCCCAAAATCCAAGGCCAAAGTTTAAGAAGATATTCTTTCCAGGTGAATTGACAAAGAAAATAGCTATTGCACTAATTCCCAACATTATGAAATGAACAGTACCTCCCATTGGCAATAAGTCTGGGAAAATGTATGCTACAATAAAGCTTATTAAAAGTACAAGCCATCCAATGGTAGATATTCCATACACAAAACCAAATTGAATGATTCGATTAAATACTTTAATAAACATCCCTAAGATAACTTGAATGACTCCTAAAATTAGAGACAGCCTAAACATCATAAAGTTATCTAAGTACAATTTATCACCCAGCTTTTTGGTGAATGGAGTATCTATTTCATATAGTTGTACTCCAAAAAACCCACCAGTAAGAAACCCTGTTAAAAATGCTGAGGCTCCGAGCACTTGTACCAAAGACAATATGGACTTAAAAGAATCTCCCATCGAGGATTTTTTCACCATTTTTGTAATGGTTGCCCCTAAAAAAAGAAATAAACCGTAGCCAACATCTCCCAGCGACAGCCCAAAGAAGAGCATAAAGAAGGGTGCAAAATAAGGAGTTAGATCCAACTCATTATATTTGGGCAACATATATAGTTTGGTGATGGGTTCAAAAAGTTGAAAGAACTTATTGTTGTTAAACTTAACGGGCACATCATCCTCTGGTTTTGGTTCAGACACTTCATAGTAAGCATCTTTAGACTGAAGATATGTTTTAATTTTAGTTTCATTCTCTTCAGGCGCCCAACCTTGCATCAACATTAACTTGTTGTCTGCGACATGACTGGTATTTAATATTACCTTTTTCAATGATATATGCGATTCTATATCGGCAATTGCTATATCAATAGATGGTATATCTGATGACAAAGCTTTTAACTCATCATTTACATTTTCCCGTTTTGTTTTAAGAGACGCAATCAATGATGATAACTCTTTTAAGGAAATATCAGGAAGCTCTGCCGACTCTAAATGCAATTCTTCTGATACGTTATCTTGTTTTGTAATTGTTACAAAATGTAATCGCGAAGATTCTTCATTTATTATAATAGCATTATAGGTCTTTTCCCACTCTGGTTGATACGAACTTTTTTGAATGGAGAAAAAATCAACTGTATAACCTGCTTGCTTTAGTTTATCTATATTCTCGGGATTGAAATCACCCCACGGTAACAAGGCTTCATACTCTTTTAAACTAACTTGAATTTGCTGCTCTAAAGTTGTTATGCGGTTTTGAATTTGCTCAATTTTTGCAGGAATCTCATATCCCAGTTCAGTATTTGCAACATTCGAAGATGGTTTTACTTTGTCTTCTCTTACTGCACTCTCAATTGTTTTCTTTGCCTCTTGCAATTTCTTCAACTTGTCTATAAAGGTATTTAACTCATCGTTTTCTGCCACTGCTTTATCTTGTTGGGCAACATGAATTAAACCAAGTTCTCGCAAATCTTGCAAAAAAATATCATAGTCGTTATGATAGATTAAAAAAGAAAACTTCTTCATCTTTTTTACCATATCGAATCCTCCTTTTTTGCTCTCGCTTCTTTTTTAGAACGCATAATTTTT
>JAQVZQ010000111.1 GCA_028708095.1 Dysgonamonadaceae bacterium | reverse complement strand
GGAGGAACTGTGATGTCTGGAACAAAACTGAGAATAACAGAATATCAAGCAGCTATAGGTCTTGCACAGATAGAAAGACTTGAAATGCAAACAGATATCCGTAATGAAAACGCACAGTATCTGAAGTCAAAACTTGGTCAGATACCAGGTATAGTAACTTATAAGCTCATCGACAATGTTACAAAAATTTCAGCCTGGCAATTCCCATTTAGGTACAAGAAGGAGTCATTTAAGGGATTAACAAGAACTGATTTCCTCAAGGCTCTCCGTGCCGAAGGTGTTTCTGGATCGACAGGTTATGTTACACAGAATGATAAGCTTTATCTTAAAAACTATTTTGACTCGAAGAACTTTCGAAAAATGTATCCGAAAAAGATGCTCGACTTTGCAAAATATATCGAGAAAAACCATTGCCCTGAGAACGATCTTCTTTGTGAGGAAGCAGTGTGGTTTTCTAATAGTACGCTGCTTGCATCAAAATCAGATATGGACAATATTGCATTTGCAATCGAAAAGATTCATAAGCATGCAGAACAAATAAAAAATAGTTTTAAGTGATTATTGATATAGTAAGACTTTATCTTAAAAACATTATTTTTAAATCAACAATGAAAAAAATATTATAAACCAATCAACAAAAAAACTATGAGAACCTTTTAAAAGTTGCTTTAAGATATTTACTTTTAAAAAAGGAACTTCAATAAGGGACTGCTTAGTTTATTTTAATTAGTCAAGTTATGAGAAATTTAATTTTATCGTTTGTTTTTCTTTGTGTCAGTTCTCTTACTCTAAATGCACAAAAGAAAGTGAATACTACAAATTCACCTTTTGAAATTAACTCCTCTCGTGAGATAGAGATAAAATGGAAGGGGGAAAAATTAGTAAGTAGTGATTCCCTATCGTGGATAACAGATAGTGATGTGGGCAGTCATGCAGAAGTATTTAAGATGACGAATGAGAAAAACTGGCAGACAACTAATGTATGGAATAGTAACTTCATTCTACCATATCGCAGAGAAATTGGACTCTCTCCTGAAGGTAAAAAAATAGAATTGACCTTTCAGGCACACCAAGATGCTTTAATGGACAGTTATCCTGTTTCGCATATCACTTATAAGATTTTGATTCCTGTTTCAACGCTTGCCAATTCAACTTGGGATGCGCTGGTTGGCCGTTCCCAAAATGCACGATGGGTTAGTGGAAAAATTAACGCTACTACAAAAGATAAAGTAACACCATTATCGGGAGTCGGCACACGATGGATAACATTTAACACCTCTAAAGGTCCCATTACTTTTGATTTTAATCCCCATGGTGTTACTACCTATTATACAGGAGGTATGAACACAATGGTTGCCCAATGGAATGTATCTCAAAAGAATGATATGATAGAAATTTCCTTTTCTACTTCAGCTACTAATTATGGAGGAGACTTAACGGGTAAACTCACAATTTTTGAAGGAGATAAGGATGATTATTTAAAACATCATGCAGCTACTTATTACTACTATTTCTCAGAACTTTTAAAAGAAAAATTATTTTGCTTCAACAATAATGCAGGAAAAGATTTTATCCATGCAGGAGCAGATAAATTTGATCCATTAAAGGGTCACGGTTGGGAAAATCCTGACAAACTTGTTTTAACTGAGAGTGATAACTCTGGTGCTTTATACACTTCTTATTCTTCATCCATCGATAATACATTTAGCTCTATTGGTTTGCGTCCAGGATTGTATCTTGTTACAGTTCGCAGCAGTGCTCTAGAGAGTGATATAGGCCCTTTCGATATATCATTAAATGGAGAGAAAGTATATAAAGGAGTAAAAGTTGAACAAGGGAAAGTTGCTAATATGACTTTTGTGAGATGGATTGAGCAGGGTAAAGCTGATGTTAAATTTGAAGGAGACTGGGCTGCAAGCGTCATTGGATTTCAAATGTTTATGCACAAAGAAGAGGATTACCAATTTAAAAGAGGCAATTGGATAAAGAACGATGCATATTGTCCTGGAATTTTATTTGCCAACTATTATGATACACCACCAGTCTATGGCAAGTCGCTTACTTATGCACCATTAGCAGGAATAATAAATGAAATTGATGCTATACCTACACTCCCTGAGTTAGAAACAGCTTTGCCTGATCAGAATGCAGAGGAGTTAGCTTGGCGTTTCAATAGTCCGCTGGGCACAATGGGTCCAGATAACTGGGGAACATTTAATGAGTTTAACACAACACAAAAGATTGAGAAAAGATTACAGCAAGTAAAAGATGGAGGGACAGAGGCTGTAATTTTAAATGGTTTTTTATCAAGACATACCTATCTTCCGCATCTTGGACGAGTTGAAGAAAATATCAGACAAACGGTCGAAAAAGCTCACCAAATGGGAATGAAGATAATCGATCATCAAGATTTGACTATTCTATGGAATGCTGACATGGGTTTTCGTTTCATAGCAGCTAACCCCAATTACCTGCAACATAGTCACACAAATGGATTACCTACTTGGGGATTGTGCCCTTCAAATCCAAACTTTAATGGATATTTCTTCCCTTACATTACCAACCATATCAAAAACACCCATATTGATGGACTAATGATTGATGAGTGTACTTTTCATCTTGCAAATTATTGCAATTGTCCATATTGTCGAGATGCATTTACTAAAACGACTAATTTAGTGTTGCCAGATGATGAAACCAGTCCCTTATTGCGAAACAAAACATCTAGGCTATGGAAAGCATGGATTGAATGGCGTAAACATGCTATTGCCCAGTGGCGTATTGACCTTAGCAAAGAAACACTTAAGATCAATCCTTATTTTTCTAATTTACAGTATTATTCAGAAGGAGGTTTTTTATTAAATTCGGCTTCATATGAACAAGGCGGAGACTTAGCACTTAGTGCCAAGTCCATGGATTTCCTAGGTACTGAAATTATGAGTCGTGATGTTTGGGATGATTATCGTTACAATTATACTAGCAGGAACATGTACAATAGCCTTAGGGAAACTTACGGTTCACCCGTATATGGATTGGTTTATCCAGGAAATGAATTTAACTATGCACTGATTGGATGGGCTATGAATAATATGTACGGTCAGGTTACATGGTCTTTAAGCAGTTCGTTTGATGATAAAGACATGAATGATTATACCAAATGGGAGGAAAATATGGATAAAGTCAGTTCCGTACCTTTCACAGATATTGGAATTGTATTTTCAAGAACTACAAGAGACTGGTCTATTAAAAACACGAGAAGTTATCCTTATGAGATAATGGGAACTAGCCAGTTCTTATCGGAAAGACATACACAACATACGTTTATTTTGGATGACGCAATAACTACTCAGGATATTTCAAGATTCAGAGTTCTATTAGCACCCGGAATGGATTGTATATCAGATGATCAGGAGAGTGAATTAAAACAATTTGTTTTTAATGGTGGCACATTATATCTCACTGGAGATGCAGGGATGCTTTCTCCTTATGGTGAACCTCGTAAAACAAGGGCATTCAGTGATATTCTTAATGAAGGTGATATCAAGAAAGCAGCCAGTACTGATTGGATAGAGGCAACACATGGTAAGGGCAAAATTGTATATTCTATGAAAAAAAATGCAATTAATGAATATTGCGGTTCATTTACGGATGGTCGTACTTACTCTTTTAATCCAGATCCAAAAATTACAAAAATAAATGAGAAGATATTGAACCATGTAATTGGTAATACAACTTTCAAATCATTATCTGCTCCATCAAAAGTGCTTGTAACTGTTTACCAAGACACTGGTAAAGAAAATAATAGCACAATGATTCATTTACTAAATGCCACAGGCGTCAAAGTGAAAAATGGAGATGTGCTTCCTGTACCCAACCCTGAATGGGAGCCAATAAAGGATGATATGGTTTTTGAAATCGCACTACCTTCCATAAAGGAAGCTTATTATGCTTCACCCGATGCAACAGGACATAAGGCAGTTAAGGTGGAAGCTACAGGAAGTAATTTGTTTAAGATTACAGTGCCGAAAGGAACAGTTGAAAAATATGGTATTGTATATTTAAGGTAAGAAAAGGCAATAAATAATATTAAAGCACAATGATAAAGAAAGGAGTGTGTGATGAACAATTGATAGTTGTGAAAGTAATAAGGGATAAGTGGTAATTTTGCTGTGAATAGATGTTTAAGAGGAGTTCATAGACATCTTGGCTAATCAAATTGAAAAGGAAAAATGAAAATAGAAATTCCTTTGGCTAGGCAACTGTAGAGACGTCAATTTATCGCGTCTCGATGGAATAGTGAATAGGAAAATAATGGACAATTGACAGACTATCTTTCAAGTATCATTTACGTGTTTAAAATATGTGATGGTAAAACAGTAATGTAAAAGGGCAACAGATTTGATGCACAAAGGTAAAGGTCAGGAAATCAACGCCAACATAGTTTTTCGTTTCGACACCCCACCCGACTACCCCTAAAGAGGGAGCGTAACCAATAGAAAATTGAAGTTCTTTTAAAATAAAAGATTTTACGTAAATATAAATATGATTTAAATATGAAAAATAAACAGTTATTGAAGACAATTGTAATTAGTATTACTTTTATTACATTATTCGGATGTTTTTCCTCGAATAATTCTGTAGAAATTAAAAGCGTTACTAGTAAACGACCAGTAGGACAAACCAATGTTTTAAAACTCGCTGTAGAACCAATTGAAACGGTTAGAGTTGGTTTCATCGGTTTAGGCAGTAGAGGTAAAAGCGCTGTTAATCGCTTTACTTTTTTAGATGGGGTAGAGATAAAAGCATTATGTGACTTGAAAGAAGATTTTGTTAAACAGGCACAGAACACCCTAAGTAATCGAAAATCAACAAAAGCTGAGGAATATATTGGTGAAGATTCATGGAAAAAACTTTGTGAACGTGATGATATAGACTTAGTTTATATATGCACAGACTGGTTAAATCATGCCCCTATGGCTGTATATGCTATGGAACAGGGTAAACATGTTGCGGTAGAAGTTCCTGCAGCAATGACAATTGAGGAGTGTTGGAAGTTGGTTGATACTGCTGAAAGAACCCGCAAACATTGTATGATGTTAGAGAATTGTTGCTACGATTTTTTCGAGCTAAACACCTTAAATATGGCTCAACAAGGTCTATTTGGAGAAGTTATACATGGAGAGGGTGCATACATTCATGACTTAAGAGATAAAATCTTTCGATCAAGTGATAACAAAGGATATGAAAACATGTGGCGTTTGAAATTTAATACCTCTCACACAGGGAATCCTTATCCTACTCATGGCTTAGGTCCAATCTGTCAAGTAATGAATATTCACCGAGGTGATAAAATGAATTACTTAGTTTCAGTCTCTTCTTCACAATTTGGTATGAACGCTTATGTAAAAGAGACGTTTGGTGAAAACTCTCCTGAAGCAAAAGGGAATTACAAATTAGGAGATATGAATACAACTATCATCAAAACAGAGAAAGGTAAAACCATTATGATTCAGCATGATGTGACTAGCCCCAGACCATACAGTAGATTGCATACTTTAAGTGGACTCAAGGGATTTGCTCAAAAATATCCAACACCTGGAATAGCGTTAGAACCTAATTCGCATGAATTTCTGTCAAAAGAGGAATTTGATAAACTTATAGCGGAGTATGAACATCCATTTATTACAGAAATTGGTGAATTTGCAAAGAAAGTGGGTGGACATGGTGGAATGGATTTCATTATGGACTATAGATTAATTTATTGCTTAAAAAATGGATTACCGTTAGACCTTGATGTGTACGATGCTGCAGAATGGTCATGCTTGGTCGAATTGTCAGAAATATCTGTATTGAATGGAGGCAAACCAGTAGAAATTCCAGATTTTACACGAGGTGATTGGAATAAATTGGATGGTTTGAAGTTTGCTATGAAAAGTGAGCAGTAAGCAGGAGTATAATCGAAGCTTTCAGCTTCGTGAATAGACTTAATAAACCTTGTTTTTTTAGATCAAACAGAAAGCAGTAAGTAATAAGTAGTAAATACATGCATACCGAAAAGGGTTACATAAAGATTTCTGGCAGATACTATCTAAACAACATTATAAAATAATTATCAAGTAGTATCAACAGTGAATAAATGCTACTGGATAATTCTTGCAATTCAATCTTTTCTTATAACCTTTCGAGAAAGCAAACTGCAAGTTAATATATATTCTTTAAATACTTTTTTGAATTAAATACTTTCCGTACCTTTATGGCACAATAAAAAATACGATATAATAACTAAGCACAAAATAAAGAAATGCAAAGACGTAAATTTATAAAGCAAGCATCAATACTTGCTGGAGGAGCACTTTTAAAAGGTCCTAATATAAGTCTTATTGATTCAGCTAATATATCAGGTTTAATAAAAATAAAAAAACCATTTCATGGAGCAATACTTAACTATCATCATGGAGTTAAAACGGGGGATGGTTTAAAAATTGAAGTAAGCGGAGAAGCTCCTGTAGGGAGTGAAGTTACAGTAAATGGAGTCACCGCAAGACGCATAGGATCAAAGTTTGAGACTGAAGTTATTATATTTGATAAAGAAACAGATATTATTGCTAATACTGAAGGTTGGTTTGGACAAAATAACCACAATGTTAGGGTTGTATGGGATAAAAATTCAATCCCTCGTTATAGAGTAGTTGTAAATAACAACATATTTTTTTTACGAGATGTTTCTTGGAATAAATACAATTCGCTATTTGATTGTTTTTATTTGAAAAGACTTCGTGATTTAAATCAGAAATTCGGCACTAAGTTTGTGTTGAATCTTTTCTATACAGATGGTCTTGAGTATACATCTGTAGATGCTGAAGAGTTCAATTTATCCCAATTCCCAGACAAATATAAAAAAGAGTGGGAGGATAATTCTGATTGGCTTAAACTTGCATGCAATGGATATTCAAATAAACCAGATAGACCCTATCAGTTTACTGCACCGCAAAAATTGATTCAGGATATCGAAATAATTAAAGAACAGATACTTCGATTTGCTGGTGCTAAAACATATACGCCTCCAGTAGCAATTCATTGGGCTATGGCGCAACAATCGGTTATGCCAGAACTAGCTAAACAAGGAGTAACAAACCTTAGCGGAAAGTTTGGATTAATAAATGGAAAGTGGGATATTAATTATCTATTGGATGATTTACAATCAGAACACATATATAATTATGATGCATTGAAAGATTTTAAAAACAACATTGTTTATCTAAAAATGGATCTAACGTGTAATAATACTCCTGTCGACCAAATAGAACCAATACTAAAAGATTTGGCGGCTAACCCTAATCAATCTGAAATAATGAATATATTTACCCATGAGCAATATTTTTGGCCATTCTACTATAATTATATACCCGATCATTTTGAAAGATTAGAAAAAGCTATTAGTTGGCTTAGTGAAAATAATTACGCTCCTGTTTTTTTTTAATGATGGAGTTTTATCATAAATAATCTTCGCAAGACTCAAAATTAAGTGTTTTCTGGTAGACACTTAATAATAAGATAACTTGATAACAATTGGGAATGATAATAATTTGAGGTTTGCAAAGTAAATAAATAAATATGAAAACAAACAGAAGGAAATTTATAAAACAAGCTGCTGCAATTGCAGGAGGTGTAGTTTTCAAAGATTCTAATAGTTTAATTAATTCAAAACCATGTAATTGGTAATACAACTTTCAAATCATTATCAGTTCCATCAAAAGTACTTGTAACTGTTTACCAAGATACTGGTAAAGAAAATAATAGTACAATGGTTCACTTATTAAATGCCACAGGCGTCAAGGTGAAAAATGGAGATGTGCTTCCTGTACCCAACCCTGAATGGGAGCCAATAGAAGATGACATGGTTTTTGAAATCGCACTACCTTCCATAAAGGAAGCTTATTATGCTTCACCCGATGCAACAGGACATAAGGCAGTTAAGGTGGAAGCAGCAGGAAGTAATTTGTTTAAGATTACAGTGCCGAAAGGAACAGTTGAAAAATATGGTATTGTGTATTTGAAGTAAGTTAGAAAGAAGTGAAAAGTAAGCAGAAGTGTATTCGGAGCTTTGAGAATGGTTCTAAAAAACCTTGTTATTTTATGATTAAATAGAAAGCTGTAAGTAATAAGTAGTGCATTTTAGGCTCGTATGGACATTTTCTTTCAAGTATCATTTACGTGTTCAAAATGTGTGGTGGTAAAACAGTAATGTAAAAGAGCAACAGGTTTGATACACAAAGGCAAAGGTCAGGAGATCAACGCCAACATTATTTTCCTTTCGACACCCCACCCGAGTACCTAATGAGGGAGCGTAGTAATTGAAAATTGAAGTTCTTTTAAAAAAAAGATTTAACGTAAATATAAATATGATATAAATATGAAAAATAAACTGTTATTGAAGGCAATTATAATTAGTATTGCTTTTATTACGTTATTCGGATGTTTTTCCTCGAATAATGCTGTAGCAATTAAAAGCGTTACTAGTAAACGACCAGTAGGACAAACCAATGTTTTAAAACTCGCTGTAGAACCAATTGAAACGGTTAGAGTTGGTTTCATCGGCTTAGGCAGTAGAGGTAAAAGCGCTGTTAATCGCTTTACCTTTTTAGAAGAGGTAGAGATAATAGCATTATGTGACTTGAAAGAAGATTTTGTTAAACAAGCACAGAACACCTTGAGCAATCGAAAATCAACAAAAGCCGACGAATATATTGGTGAAGATTCATGGAAAAAACTTTGTGAACGTGATGATATTGACTTAGTTTATATATGCACAGACTGGTTAAATCATGCCCCTATGGCTGTATATGCTATGGAACAGGGTAAACATGTTGCTGTAGAAGTTCCTGCGGCAATGACAATTGAGGACTGTTGGAAGTTGGTAGATACTGCTGAAAGAACCCGCAAACATTGTATGATGCTAGAGAATTGTTGCTACGACTTCTTCGAGCTAAACACCTTAAATATGGCTCAACAAGGTCTATTTGGAGAAGTTATACATGGAGAGGGTGCATACATTCATGACTTAAGAGATAAAAACTTTCGATCAAGTGATAACAAAGGATATGAAAACATGTGGCGATTGAAGTTTAATACCTCCCACACAGGGAATCCCTATCCTACTCATGGCTTAGGACCAATCTGTCAAGTAATGAATATTCACCGAGGTGATAAAATGAATTACTTGGTTTCAGTCTCTTCTTCACAATTTGGTATGAACGATTATGCTAAAGAGAAGTTTGGTAAAAACTCTCCTGAAGCAAAGGAGAATTACAAATTAGGAGATATGAATACAACTATCATCAAAACAGAGAAAGGTAAAACCATTATTATTCAGCATGATGTGACTAGCCCCAGACCATACAGCAGATTGCATACTTTAAGTGGACTCAAGGGCTTTGTTCAAAAATATCCAACACCCGGAATAGCGTTAGAACCTAATTCGCATGAATTTCTGTCAAAAGAGGAATTTGATAAACTTATAACGGAGTATGAACATCCATTTATTACAGAAATTGGTGAATTTGCAAAGAAAGTGGGTGGACATGGTGGAATGGATTTCATTATGGACTATCGATTAATTTATTGTTTAAAAAATGGATTACCGTTAGACCTTGATGTGTACGATGCTGCAGAATGGTCTTGCTTGGTCGAATTATCAGAAATATCTGTGTTGAATGGAGGTAAACCAGTGCAAATTCCAGATTTTACACGAGGAGATTGGAATAAATTGGATGGATTGAAGTTTGCTATGAAAAGTGAGCAGTAAGCAGGAGTATAATCGAAGCTTTCAGCTTCGTGAATAGACTTAATAAACCTTGTTTTTTTAGATCAAACAGAAAGCAGTAAGTAATAAGTAGTAAATACATGCATACCGAAAAGGGTTACATAAAGATTTCTGGCAGATACTATCTAAACAACATTATAAAATAATTATCAAGTAGCATCAACAGTGAATAAATGCTACTGGATAATTCTTGCAATTCAATCTTTTCTTAAAATCTTTCGAGAAAGCAAACTGTAAATTAATATATATTCTTTAAACACTTTTTTGAATTAAATACTTTCCGTACATTTATAGCACAATAAAAACAAGATGTAAAAACTAAGCACAAAATAAAGAAATGCAAAGACGTAAATTTATAAAGCAAGCATCTATACTTGCTGGAGGAGCACTTTTAAAAGGTCCTAATATAAGTTTTATTGATTCAGCTAATATATCAGATTTAATAAAAATAAAAAAACCATTCCATGGAGCAATACTTAACTACCATCATGGAGTTAAAACGGAAGGTGGTTTAAAAATAGAAGTATGCGGAGAAGCCCCCGTAGGGAGTGAAGTTACAGTAAATGGAGTCACCGCAAGGCGCATAGGATCGAAGTTTGAGACTGAAGTTATTATATCTGATAAAGAAACAGATATTATTGCTAATACTGAAGGTTGGTTTGGACAAAACAGCCATAATGTTAGGGTTGTATGGGATAAAAATTCAATCCCTCGATATAGGGTAGTTGTAAATAACAACATATTCTTTTTACGAGATATTTCTTGGAATAACTACAATTCGCTATTTGATTGTTTTTATTTGAAAAAACTTCGTGATTTAAATCAGAAATTCGGCACTAAGTTTGTGTTGAATCTTTTCTATACAGATGGCCTTGAGTATACATCAGTAGATGCTGAAGAGTTCAATTTATCCCAATTCTCAGACAAATATAAAAAAGAATGGGAAGATAATTCTGATTGGCTTAAACTTGCATGCAATGGATATTCAAATAAACCTGACAGACCCTATCAGTTTACTGCACCACAAAAATTGATTCAGGATATCGAAGTAATTAAAGAACAGATACTTCGATTTGCTGGTGCAAAAACATATACGCCTCCAGTAGCAATTCATTGGGCTATGGCGCAACAATCGGTTATGCCAGAACTAGCTAAGCAAGGAGTAACAAACCTTAGCGGAAAGTTTGGATTAATAAATGGAAAGTGGGATATTAATTATCTATTGGATGATTTACAATCAGAACACATATATAATTATGATGCATTGAAAGATTTTAAAAACA
>JAQVZQ010000437.1 GCA_028708095.1 Dysgonamonadaceae bacterium | reverse complement strand
ACATAAAAGAACATTTTTAGGAATAATCGTGTTTATATTGTTACTCCTTATGCAGATGCTTTTGGGAAAAACTGGTCACTTGATTGCCAAGCGAATCCCTTATCAGTCAATAGATCCATTCGATTGCTTTGCTGAAATTTCGATACATCATGCGGTTGAATTATTAATTGCACTGGCAATTATTCTGTTATTAAGCAAACTTCTAGCCCTTGACTTCTATTTTCAACTTGGTGATAAGAAAAAGGGGATAAAATACTTAACCGTGTTCACGGCAGTTTTTGCTGTGATTACAATAGCACAGCACGCTGTCATGGCTTTGAACGATCAGCTTCCTATTTATACGTTTCCGCTGGATGGAAGGAACATTATCGGAACTCTGGGATTCCAGTTACTTTTAAGCGGACCGGCAGAAGAGGTTGTCTTTCGGGCACTGCCAATTACTCTCCTTACATACTCATTTGGTAAAAGTATTGAAATCAAAGGCAGTGTTACCTTGGAGGTTATACTTGCATCTTTATTATTTGCATTTGCACATGTCAATTGGTCGTTGATACCATTAACCTTCGAAGCGGATTATTTTCAGATCATTTATGCGTTTGTCCTTGGAACAATCCAGGGAGTAGTTTACCAAAGAAGCAAAAGTATACTGTACCCGGTTCTTATGCATAGTTTCAGCAATGTCTTGATGGTCGGCGGAGGATATGTGTTTACTGTATTGTTTTCCTAAAATCTGAACATAGCATTTGAATTCAGAAATTCGCAAATGAAGATTTTAAAGATGTTAAGAAGTTTTATGAGTTTGAAAAGTGTGGCAGAACAATTTATGAACAGGACGATAATCAATTTAGTCATGCCCAAAATTGGAAAAGTTGCTTTTCAGTTTGCAATGGCTGGTAGCTATAGCCCGAATGAATACCACATAAACTTCTTATTTGTAAATATTGTGGCTATATGTCTTGTTGTTGTAGGTGTTGCCTTGGGATATAAGTTTTACAAAGCGAAATAATGAATTATTTTGTCATGAAAAACTCTCCTCGGTCCAACCGCAAAGAAAAAACGGGAAGTAAAATATAGGGTTGTGAGAGCAGGTTGGATGTTGGAAGATTAATAGGTGTTAAATTGATTAATTGCAATGTGATATTATAAAAATAGTTGAAGGTGATTGTTAAAGATGAATCTATATTCTTTTGTGATGATATAATTCATGAGAGAGATTAAGAGAATGAAGGCACTTGGATATCGGCGTATAGTTTGCGTTGGCGATTTTTACAGTAAAAAAGTTGATGGAGGGTTCGAAAAATATGAATGGCATAATTTTATACAAATCTAAATATGGTGCAACAAAAAAGTATGCAGAGTGGTTATCAGAAGAAACTGGTTTTGAAATGCTTGAAACCTCAAAAGCAAAAATAAGTGATGTTCAGAAATATGATATTATTGTTTTGGGTGGGGGAATATACGCATCCGGAATTGCAGGACTTGATTTTCTTCGGAAGAACATAGAACTATTATGTGATAAGAAAATCATTGTATTTTGTGTTGGAGCTTCGCCTTATGAGGAAAAAGCCTTCAATGAAATAAGAAATCATAACATGAAAGATAAACTGAGTTCTATTCCCTGTTATTATTGTAGAGGTGGCTGGGATATGGACGCAATGACTTTTGTTGACAGGAACCTTTGTAAAATGCTTAGAAAAGCTGTTGCGAAAAAGAATCCATCGGAGTGTGAAGTATGGGAAATGGCACTAATGGCTGCAGGTGATGAAAAATGTGATTGGACAGATAGGGTGTATTTAGAGCCAATCATTGAAGAAATTGACAGACAAATGTGATTTGGGAGAGGTGTGCGATGCAATATAAAGGGACTTTAATTACAATTAGCGACATGGAAGAAAGCAAGAAATTTTATCAGGATTTATTGGGAATGCATGTGATTGGAGATTTTGGTGCGAATGTTCAGCTTGATAACGGCCTGTTTTTGCAAACGAAGGACACCTGGGAGAGTATTATTGCAAATAAAGAAATTAAACTAGACAATAACGCGGGTGAATTATATTTTGAAACACAGGACATGGATGCGTTTCTTAAGTTATTGGAAATGTTTCAAGTTGAATACGTCCATGAACCGAAAGAACATAGCTGGGGACAGAGAGCTGTGCGTTTTTATGATCCCGATCATCATATAATCGAAGTGGCTGAAGACCTGGTGATGGTTATGATGCGCTTCGCTGATAGTGGAATGTCGGCGGAAGAAGTAGCTGTTCGTATGGATGCGCCATTGAGTTATATTAAAGAACAGGTTTATCAGAGGTTGTGTGGTCCGGATAAATGATTGTATAGCAATGACCTATGTACAAATTTGGAAAGAGGTGGATAATATGAGTTACTTATTACAAATTGTTGAAACCGAAGAACAACCGGTATTATCAGTTAAAACAACCACATCTGTAAACAATATGCCAAACGTAGTGGGAAGGATTTACAGTCAAATTGTAAATTATATTATTGAGAAAGGCGAAGAACCGATTGGGCCTGCATTTATAGCCTACTATAATATGGATATGGAAAATCTTATCGTTGAAATCGGGTTCCCCATTACCAGGAAAATTGAAGTGAAAGATGATATTGTACAAAGATATATACCTGCAGGCAGGAAAGCAACAGGATGTCACAAAGGGTCTTA
>JAQVZQ010000436.1 GCA_028708095.1 Dysgonamonadaceae bacterium | reverse complement strand
GATGGCACTCCGCTAACCCCACAACTCAATGCTTGTAGTTCTCATTTTTATAGTGAGATGACCCAAGCGGATGAAGAGAGCCAGAAGATGTTCATTGACAGATATCTTGAAAAGGGTATTAAGTTAGATTACTGGTGGATGGATGCTGGTTGGTATCCATGTGATGGGCAATGGCCAAAAACATGTACTTGGAAGGTCGACTCTACGAGATTTCCAAATGGACTTCGTCCTGTGAGTGATCATGCACATTCTAAAGGAGTTGATATTATTGTATGGTTTGAACCTGAACGGATTGGTGATGAAAATTCATGGTTGTCTCTGGCTCACCCAGAATGGCTGCTGGATGGAAAGCTTCTAAATCTCGGCATTCCCGAAGTTCAGAAGTGGGCAATTGATCATTTTTCTAGCCTTATAACTGAGCAAGGCATTGATCTCTATCGACAGGACTATAATATAGATCCTCTTGATCATTGGCGGAATAACGATTCGTTTGATCGTCAAGGGATAACTGAAAATTTATATATTCAAGGTTATCTTACTTATTGGGACGGGTTGATCGCTAGGCATCCTGGTATGTTGATTGATGCATGTGCGAGTGGAGGTAGACGTATTGATTTAGAGACAATGAGACGAGCGGTACCGTTATTGCGCAGTGACTATTTAATTGAACCTGTTGGTCAACAGGGGCATACTTACGGTTTATCTTTATGGCTTCCGTTTCACGGAACTGCTCTTGGGCACAATTGGGGTGGCCCCAACCTTGATTCATCATACGATTTTCGCAGTGCTATGACGCCGGCACCCAATTTCACATATGATGTGCGACCTGAAGCAAAGGGTGATACTGATTGGCGTTCTGTGGTTAAACTTTATGAGCAGTGGCGTGATATCTCGCCAGCCATGCTTGGCGACTACTACCAACTACTTCCATACAGTGTTGCTGACGATTCTTGGTTGGCATGGCAGTTTGATTTGCCCGAGCAAGGGAGTGGAATAGTCCAAGCTTTCCGACGCAGTAAGTGTGATGAATCTGCAAAAACTTTTTATTTGAGAGGTCTTAATCCGGCCGCACATTATGAAGTTATAAATTTAGATGTTCAAGGGGCAATAAAATACAAAGGCAAAGAGCTGATGGAGAATGGCCTAGAGGTTAAGATTCCAGATATTCCCGGAGCGTCGGTAATTACTTATAAAATATCCGAATAAAAAGAATTGGAAGTTTGGATTACTAACTTTACCAAGTCACAAGTTTAAACATAAAAAGTTTATTTTGATGTAAAATAAAAAAACAAAGAGCACATTGTGACAAAATGCATTCAAAGAGAATACAGTCAAACTTAGTTTAGAACGCAAGAATGTTTCCTAGCTTGCACAGGAATTGGACATAGCCCCTTTCCGTAATATCTTTGACGGAAAGAGTTCCAACGTAAAGGGGAATCCAGTTTCTTTGTGAATGGAGTCCGGGCACTAAGTGAAATTGCCAAAAGGATTGCTTGGTTGAAAAAATGCCTAGGTGATGCTGAAACGGAACGTCATGTTGGGAGCACATTGAACACCAATAAGTTATAAGCTATACTTTCTGTTTATCAAGTAATACAACTTGAAAACAATGGATAATAAATAATATAGAAATATTATTTTTAAGAAAGAACTGTTTTTATAATTTGTCGAGCATGGAAGCGGCTCACCACACACTTTTATCGAAATACGTACCGAACTTCTATATCCGATTGAAACGGTTTGTGGGGCAATTGGAATTAGTCATACTTACTATTCGGGAATACATATTGGGATATTATAATTTTTGAAGGTAAATTCGTTGTTAATACTTTAAAAATCAAAGAGAACCTTGGTAAAGATTCTGCAGCAGATAAACTGTTACATAATCTACTCAAATACTTAAACAACGTTTAGTAAAAATAAGTTATAGATGATTTTTAATTCTAACTATAAAGATAAAAATAGTATTGTAATCGAAAATACAAAAATTCGTGCTGAGATTATTCCGGTTCCAGGAGGGAAATTGGCTTCTTTTATCAATAAAGAGACAGGATTTGAATACCTTTTACAACGTGCTAACGAGTTATATAGAAATCAACCCTTTGGTGGCGTTTTTGTGGAAGGTGAGTGTAGTGGTTATGATGATATGTTTCCCACTATAGATCAATGTGTTTATGAAAATGAACCTTGGAAAGGAGTTGAAATGGTTGATCATGGTGAAGTATGGTCGTTGCCTTGGGAATATGAAACTGACAATGACTCTTTACGTTTGTCAGTTGAAGGAGTAAATTTTCCTTATAAACTTGAAAAGCACATTTATTTTAGTACAACTAATTCATTGAGAATAGATTATGATTTGACGAATTATAGCCCTTACGACTTTGAGTTTTTGTGGGCAGGACACATTATGCTAAATCTTGAGGAAGGAGTAAAAGTGCAGGTGCCTGAAGGATGTAAACAAACAGTGACAGTTTTATCGCACGGAAAAAGAAAATTTGGGGACATAAATAACTGGCCATTTTTAAGCGATCAGCAGGGAAACGATTACAGGGCTGATATAGCCAGACCAAAAGATACAAATGGATTTGAAAAATATTATTTCAAAGATATACTTGAAGATGGTTGGTGTATCCTTAAATATCCCGATAATAAAACCACTTTACAAATATCGTTCCCAGTAAGTACTATT
>JAQVZQ010000110.1 GCA_028708095.1 Dysgonamonadaceae bacterium | reverse complement strand
GGAAAAATGGAAGTTGTGTTTGCATTGTTTTTTTTGCAAAAATACGACATTTTTAATTTGCGATATGAAAATCGATTAGATTCTTTAAATAAGACAGATAGAGTTTATCGGGTCAGGAGTTCTGAACCATGCTCAACTAATCATAATAAAGAGGGTGTCTAATAACGGCATCCTCTTTTTTATTTTATGCTGCTGCATTTTCTAAGATTTTCTGATTAAAAGATAAATCTTCTACCTTTTGATTTAAAGGATTCAAATTGACCCTAAAAAGAGATGTTTTAGAGTTTTTACGAAGGTTATTTACAGCTTTACGCTTCTTAGTTGTTTTTCTATATAGCTTTAAGATATTAAAAGCAATAGCAAAGATAGCAAAATCCATTTTGATTTTGTCTTTACCAGTATGTCGGAATCGATTATATGATTTATTGAATTTCATTTGTCCAAACACTGCTTCTGGTTCGATAGGACGTTTTCTTCGCATCCTTAACCCCTCTTCTGAAGTTAGTCTTTCACGTGCTTTTCGCCTGTGTTCTCTTAATTTGTGATTAACCTCTATCTCTCGATTTTCTTTTGATTTATGACATGAACCTCTCATGGGACATCCCTTACAGTTCTTTGCTTTATAAATTGCTATCTGAGAAACAAATCCTGATTTATTTTTTCGAGTAATATTCTCGGTGCGATGCATGTGTTGACCCATCGGACAAACAAAGTAATCTTCCTGTTGGTTATAATAAAGGTTTTGCTGAAAAAAAGGATTATTCTTATAAGACTTTTTCTGCTCCTTGTGAAAGTAATTGTATTTTACATAAGCTTCAATCTCTTCCTTCTGCATATACTCATAATTCTCCTCACTTCCATAACCTGAGTCAGCACTAGCCTTCTCAGGTAATTTGTTATAGCATTTTTGAAAACTTTCAAAAAAAGGAATTAAGGTAAGAGTGTCTCCTGGATTAGGGAAGAAATCGTAATGAGTAATAAACTGATTCTCAGTTCCAATTTGCTCATTATAAGCAGGCTTTAATTGACCATTTCTCATATGATCATCCTTCATACGCATAAAAGTTGCATCAGGATCTGTCTTACTATAACTGTTTCTATCTCCCATAATTTCAAGCTTCTGCTCGTATTCTTCTAGTTTTGGGAGATGTTTACCTTCTAAATCCTTGATTTGTTTTAGCTCTTTCTTTGTCCTGTTTTCTTTATTTATTGCAGCGATACGCTGTTTCAATTCTTTGCTGTTGATAGGAGTTGGAAGATCATCATCTGGTTCATTATCTTGTGCAATACCTTCTTCTATTTGCGAAAGAATGCCTCGTACTTTAGCCTCTAACTTCTCTTTGTATCCTTCAATTGATTTACGCCAAACAAAGGTGTAGCGATTGGCCTTACTTTCTATTTTAGTACCATCAATATAAATTTCTTTTAATGTGATGTATCCCATCTCTACAAGCATATAAACTACTTGAACAAATAGGCCGTGGATATTATCTTTCAAACGAAGAGAACGAAAATTATTAATAGTGCGAAAGTTGGGTTGCTGATCGCCTGAAAGCCACATGTAATGGATGTTTTGTTCTAGTTGTGAGGCTATTTTGCGACAGGAGTAAACATTATTTAAATATGCGTAGAATAAAACTTTCAGCATCATTCGTGGATGATAGCTGCTATTGCCACCACCTTTATAACCGAAATCAATATCTGTTAAATCTAACTCATCAACAATGCGATTTACTAATCGAACGGCACTGTCTTCAGGTATTTTGCTATCGATACTCATTGGGAACAAAACACCTTGACCTTGACTGTATTCTTTGAAGCTTACTTTTGCCATAACAAACTGTTTTATAATAGCTTAAAGATAATAAATAGTGCCTAAATAAACAACAAAAAAGACGTGAAAATATGATGTTTTAAAACATAAAAAAAGGTGACCAAAACTTATTGGACACCCTCTTTCTTTTTTAAACAAGTTGTTATTTATGATAAGCTTACTATTCTGAGTAATGCCTAAAATCTTTCAACATTTCCTGCAACCTTTTTCTTGCAAAGAAGATGCGACTCTTAACTGTTCCTATAGGAAGGCCTAAGTGTTGTGCAATTTCTTCATATTTGTAACCTGCAACATGCATAGAGAATGGTACTTTATATTCATCTGTGAAACTATTAATTGCTTTATTAATTTCTTTAATAGTATAAGCACCGTCGGGAGTATCGAAACCTGAATCTTGAGGTAAATTTAAGTGATACAAATTCTCTGTGCGGTCAATAATGGTTTGACTTCTTACAATCTTGCGATAGTTATTAACAAATATGTTATGCATAATGGTAAACACCCATCCTTTAAAGTTTACGTTTTCGTAATACTTTTCTTTATTGTCTAATACGCGAAGGGTCGTTTCCTGTAACAAATCTTTTGCAGCTTCTCTGTCTGCGGTAAGAGTCAATGCAAAATTCAGCATATTATCTTGTAGCCCGAGAAGATTAGTTTCAAATAAATTGTCTTTTTCCATAATTGTTTTTATTAATAAGTGAATGACTGTGTGCTTTTTTATCACTTTTGTTAAAACAAAGATACTAATTTTATAATAGAAATATGAGAAAAACAAGCGTCATTATGTTAATGATAGTTATTACTCTCTATCAACAGATTACTTCATTGTATATCTTTTTATATCAAATAGTTACAATGATACTCATTAAAAAGCGTTTGCAATCAATAATGTCTATATAGCTATAGATAAAAAGACATAAGTGCATAATTATTAATACTTATTGTAATCACTTTTTAAAAAATTATTTGAAAACACTCTTTTCTACAAGTTGTTTGTTTACGTTTTAATGCATTACATCATAGTTGAAATTTAACAGTATGACGAAGTTGGCATATTATTTGCAATAGACATAACAAACAACAATATCTAATTAAATTAATATGACACAAAAAGGAAAAATTGGGGTAACAACAGATAATATATTCCCCATCATTAAGAAGTTTCTTTACAGCGATCACGAAATATTCTTGCGTGAATTAGTTTCAAACGCAGTGGATGCAACACAAAAGTTGAAAACCATCTCTTCTGTAGGAGAATTTAAAGGTGAACTGGGCGATCTTTCAGTTCGGGTTTCTATTGATGAAAAAGCAGGTACTCTCACAATTTCTGACAGAGGGATTGGTATGACTGATGAAGAAATAAATAAATATATCAATGAAATTGCGTTATCGTCTGCTAATGATTTTTTAGATAAATATAAAGACAATTCAAATGCCATAATTGGTCATTTCGGGTTAGGTTTCTATTCTGCATTTATGGTCTCTAAAAAAGTTGAGATAGTTACAAAGTCTTATAAAGAAGATGCTCAGGCTGTAAAATGGTCATGTGAGGGTTCTCCTGAATATACTATTGAGAAAATTGAGAAAGAATCACGAGGCACCGACATAGTTCTCTATATCGACGATGAAAACAAAGAGTTTCTAAAGAAGGAAAAAATTAAGTCTTTATTAAATAAGTACTGTAAGTTTTTGCCCATTCCCATTGTCTTTGGTAAAAAACAGGAATGGAAAGAAGATAAACATGTCGAAACTGATGAAGATAATATAATAAATAATACAACTCCAGCTTGGACCCGAAAACCCACAGAGCTAAAAGATGAAGATTATTTAAACTTCTATAGAGAGCTATACCCTTTTAGCGAGGAGCCACTTTTCTGGATACACTTGAATGTTGATTTTCCTTTTAATTTGACTGGAATTTTATACTTCCCACGAATAAAAAGCAATATCGATTTACAACGAAACAAAATACAGTTATATAGCAATCAAGTGTTTGTTACTGATTCGGTAGAAGGTATTGTGCCAGAGTTTCTAACTTTACTACACGGCGTTATCGACTCACCTGATATTCCATTAAACGTTTCAAGATCATACTTGCAAAGTGACCACAATGTAAAAAAAATATCCAATCACATTAGCAAAAAGGTTGCTGACAGGTTGGAAGAGATATTCAAGAAAGAGAGAACACAACTCGAAGAAAAATGGGATAGCTTAAAACTATTCATTGAATATGGAATGTTATCTGATGAGAAGTTCTACGATCGTGCTAAAAGCTTTTCATTAGTAAAAAACCTAGAAAACAAATACTTTACTCTTGACGAGTATAAAACACTCATCCAAGAAAATCAAACCGACAAAGATGGCAATTTAGTTTATCTTTATACAAGCAACAAAGACGATCAATATACCTTCATCGATGATGCAAAAAATAAAGGTTATGATGTTTTACAAATGGACGGACAGCTCGATGTACATTGGGTTGGACTTTTGGAGCAAAAAATTGAAAAAAGTCGTTTCATTAGAGTTGACAGTGACACGATAGAAAATATTATTGTTAAAGAAGAATCGGCTAAAGTAGACTTAAGCGAAAAACAGCAGGAAGCTTTAAAAGAAGTAATTAAATCGCAGCTACCAAAAATAGAGAAGATTGAATTTATGATTGATCTCAAAGCACTGGGAGCTGATTCAAGACCTATCCAAATTACACAGAATGAGTTTTCAAGACGAATGAAAGAGATGTCGTCAATGCAACCAGGAATGTCCATTTATGGGGAAATGCCTGATACTTACCAAGTGGTATTGAACATAGACCATCCCATTATAGCTAAAACGATTAATGAAACTGAAGCGAAAGAAAAAGAAGACCTTATGCAATATGCTTCTGATAATAAGACCTTGCATCAATTAATTGATTTGGCATTGCTTTCAAATGGTATGCTTAAAGGGGAAGCGTTAAGTGATTTCATTAAACGTAATTATGAAGGTTTAAATACAGATAAATAATTCAATTTATGAGGTAGTGATTTTTTAAGGTAAACCGATGGATCCAATTATCCATCGGTTTTTATTTTACAAAAAAGTAGTTGTTCCAAATAAACCTTTTTAACTTTGCAGCCGATTGTAATTATAATTGCAAAATATAAGCTCAATGAAAAAAAACATCTATCAGGCAACATATTCACCTTTCAGAAGTTTCACACGAAATGAATGGAGAAAACTTGAAGAACATCCCATGTTCCCAATTTCTAATATAGATTTGACAAAGCTGAAAGGACTAAACGAACCCTTAACTCTTGAGGAGTTGGAGGAAGTATATATTCCAATGATTCGTCTTTTGCAAATACACATTACTCATTACCGTCGATTACATAACGAGCGTGATGAGTTTTTCAATAACTCAAGTCATAGGATACCATATATTATTGGCATTGCAGGTAGTGTTGCTGCAGGTAAAAGCACTACAGCAAGAGTATTGCAAAAATTACTATCACTTACACCCGAAAAGTTAAATATAGATTTAGTAACTACCGATGGCTTCTTATATTCGAATGATGAGCTTACTAAACGAGGCATTTTAAATAGAAAAGGCTTTCCTGAAAGCTACGATGCAAAGAAACTTATTGCTTTTTTATCCGCAGCTAAGTCTGGACGACAAACTTTAACAGCACCAGTTTACTCACACCTTTATTACGATATATTGCCAAACGAAATACAAGAAATTTCTTATCCTGATATACTGATTGTTGAAGGTGTAAATGTTTTACAAGTACCCAGAAACTCTGAGAGCAAGCGTAAAAAGAGGGTGTTTGTTTCAGACTTTTTTGATTTTTCTATTTTTGTTGATGCAAGTCATAAGGATTTGCGACAATGGTTTTTAGAAAGATTTGTAACATTAAAACAAACCGCATTCTTAAATCCGGAATCGTATTTTCATCAATATGCTGAAATGCCAGAAGAACAAAGTATGGAGTTTGCTAATATGGTATGGGACACTATCAACTTACCTAACTTAGAGCAAAACATTTTACCAACTCGATTCAGAGCAGATCTTATATTAGAAAAAGGAGAGTGCCATTTTGTCAGAGGCGTGCGTATAAGAAAAATTTAATAAGCAAGTTATACTATAAATAGTGTCTGCCAGAAAACACTTAGTTTTATTGAATATATATATATTATAAAAAGCTTCTGATGTCTCTTGCTATTTCTTCAAAATCTTCTGTAGATAATTTCACTCGTGCATTCGATAGAACCATGTCTCCTTCTTTCTGAATTGGAATTAAGTGAATATGAGCATGAGGAACCTCCAAGCCAATAACCATCAACCCAACTCTTTTACATGATATTGCTTGCTGAATAGCTACGGCAATATTTTTTGCATACACAATCATATCAGATAGTGTAGCATCATCAATATCGAACAGATAGTCTACTTCTTTTTTTGGAATAACTAAGGTATGCCCTTTTTTCAAAGGATTGATATCAAGAAAAGCATAAAACTGTTCATTTTCATGAATTTTATAAGACGGGATTTCACCTTTCACTATCTTTGTGAAAATAGTTGACATAATCAATTGTTTTAATAGTTTCTAAATTGAAATTTCTATGATCTCCACACTGAGAACTCCTGATGGAATGGTTATATCTACTATATCCCCAACTTTTTTCCCTAATAAGCCCTGCGCAATAGGAGTATTTATGGCAATCTTACCAATTTTAAAATCAGCTTCAGTTTCTGAAACTAATGTATAAGCCATTAGTTTTTGAGTTTTTAGATTCTTCATGGTTACACGATTCATTATTTTAACCGTGTCAGTACCTATTGTGCTTTCATCAATCAATCTTGCAGTAACTAATACACTCTTTAGTTGAGAAATCTTTGCTTCCAACATTCCTTGCGCTTCTTTAGCTGCATCATATTCTGCATTTTCAGATAAATCTCCTTTATCTCTAGCCTCTCCAATTTGCTTGGAAATCTCTGGTCTTTTTACTGACTCTAGGTACTCCACTTCTTCCTTTAATTTACGATAACCTTCTTCGGTCATATATGTGGTTGCCATAGCTTGGTGTTTTTTTTTATTTATGGTTATTTGTTAGTTGTTTTATATATAATAGAAGAAGTAAGAAAAAAAATTCTGGGCAGATATTTCTTCTTGACCAGAATTCCTTCTTTTACTTCTTTATACTTACAAAGATAACATTTATTAATCTAAATACAAACTTTGCCTTTAGAATTATAGTATCTGAGCTAATTCTTTTTGTAATAAATCAAAATTATCTATTCTTTTTATTAAATCTCCCTCTTTGTTTAGAATATACGCTGTTGGCAACTCACTAACATTATAATATCGCAGTAAATTAGAATTAACTGATTGTGGATCACGCACTGTATTCCAAGGTAACTCCATAGCTGCATTTTTCCAAAAATGTGCATCAGAGTCAAATGATATTTGATAAATAACAAGTCCTTTTGATTTGTACTGACTGTAAACTTTGTCAAGTACTACATTATGTTTTAATGAGAAATCCGCCTTATAGACAGTAAAGTCAATAAGTACGTAGTTACCTTTAAATGAAGTTATATTAATAACATTACCTTTTATGTCAGGTAGAGCTATATCGGGTAAACTACTTTCTACAACATTCAAGTTATTTATAAATTCATTTTGTTTATTTTGTTGCTTACGCTCACGCATTGCATTCAATGTGAAGTTATATAGATGTTTTGTGCGTAGTGTCTCTGGATAATAACGATCCCATGATGTAGCGACTGCACCAAACATTGAGTAGTCCTTCCTATCATAAGGATCAAATATAAGATACTCATCTATTTTCTGAAAAACTGCATAATAAGCTGCTGCACTAGAAGGATTCCCCAAAATCAGCTTGCCAGCATAAGTTTTATATACCGATAAGACCGAATCTATTGAAAGTAATAAAGTCGCATCATCAATAGTTTTGGACTTATGTTGCTCTCTCAAATTTGAAATTTGTTTTTCTGTGTCACGTTGAGCATCTATTACTTTCTTTATTTGCTCATTTAGTTCTGATGGCTCTATTTTATATGAACCATATAAATCTTTCGCATCAGCTTTTATATACAAGTTTTCAACGGAGTCTACAGCAAATATAATCCTTTGATTATCTATTCTTAATTGATAAAACTCTGGGTTTTCAGGAGCCTTTTCTTTAAAGTCGAACTTCCCATTTTTTTGCACTTGTGCAGAATCCAGAAGTTCAATACCGCCTAATCCTCTATGTTCAAGATAAAGCGTTTTATTCTCCGCTGAAGTAATTTCCCCCTGAACACGAAACGTTTTCCCTTTAGTGTTACAAGAAGTAAGCAAAAGTAATAGAGATGCAAATAAAAATAAAGATGATGATATTAACCTGCTCATATTCAAAATATAAAGTTTAAATGAAATTGAAAATGCAAATTTATACATTTTTTCGCATCCACACCTAACATCATTCAATAACTATCATAAAAAATTTAAGATTAATCAGACTCAATCATCATTGAATTCTATAAATTATTACAGTATAAAGCATTAAAATAAAAATATATGCGTAACTTTGAGTGATTTTTTTGAATATAATTAAAACAATAAGAAATTTATGATTAATCCAATTACAAAGAGCATTACGTTGGCAGACGGCCGTACGATTACGCTCGAAACAGGGAAGTTGGCAAAACAAGCCGATGGTGCAGTAGTCCTTACGATGGGAAACACCATGCTATTGGCAACTGTTTGTGCCTCTAAAGATGCAAGCCCTGGTGTTGACTTCATGCCTTTACAGGTTGAGTACAGAGAGAAATTTTCTGCTTTCGGAAGATATCCAGGCGGGTTTATGAAAAGAGAAGGTAGACCTTCGGAAAGTGAAATTTTAACCAGTCGACTAATTGACAGAGTGCTACGTCCGTTATTCCCTGACGATTATCACGCTGAAGTATTTGTAAATATTACATTATATTCATCTGACGGTGAAGATATGCCTGATGCATTAGCAGGTCTAGCAGCCTCAGCTGCTTTGGCAGTGTCGGATATTCCATTTAATGGTCCAATTTCAGAAGTACGTATTTCACGCATTGATGGTAAGTTTGTAGTAAATCCCACTTTCTCTGAAAATGAAAAAGCAGATATGGATATCGTGGTAGGCGCTACTCTCGATAACATTATGATGGTTGAGGGTGAAATGGATGAAGCTACTGAAGCAGAGTTCTTAGGAGCTATAAAGATAGCTCATGAAGCAATCAAGAGTCAATGTCAAGCTCAGATAGAGCTTATGGAAGCTTGTGGCACCGTCGAAAAGCGTGAACATAATCACGAAGTAAAAGATGAAGTTCTTGAAAAAGACATTTGGGATAAATGTTACAAAAAAGCGTACGACGTTGCCGCTTCTCAAAATCCTAACAAGCATGCAAGAATGGAAGCATTCGGCAATATTCAAAAAGAATATTTAGAGTCTATAACTGACGAGGATGAACGTAAAGAAAAATCCCCATTGGTTGCAAAATATTATCACGCAGTTGAAAAAGAAGCAATGCGTCGTTCTATTTTAGACGAAGGCAAGCGATTAGACGGTAGAGCAACAACTCAAATTCGTCCTATATGGATTGAAACTGATTGTTTAGCAGGCCCCCATGGTTCAGCTATTTTTACCCGTGGAGAAACTCAATCACTCACTACTGTAACATTGGGCACCAAGCTTGATGAGAAAATCATTGATGATGTTCTCAATAGGGGTAAAGATCGCTTTTTATTGCATTACAACTTTCCTCCTTTCTCCACTGGAGATGCCAGACCACAACGTGGAACAGGTCGTAGAGAGATAGGACATGGAAACTTAGCACATCGCGCATTAAAGGGTATGCTCCCAAAAGATTACCCATACGTTATACGAGTAGTTTCAGATATTTTAGAATCTAACGGTTCTTCTTCGATGGCTACAGTGTGTGCTGCTACTCTTGCATTAATGGATGCGGGTGTAAAGATTAAAAAACCTGTTACAGGTATAGCTATGGGGTTGATATCTGAAGACAAGGGAAAGAAATTTGCTGTTCTTTCTGATATCTTAGGAGATGAAGACCACTTAGGCGACATGGACTTTAAGGTATGTGGTACAAAAGATGGTATTACAGCTGCACAAATGGATATTAAAGTTGATGGACTTTCTTACGAAATTTTAGAACAAGCACTTACTCAAGCACGTGAAGGTAGATTGCATATAATGGATCACGTATTGGAAGCTATTTCAGAACCAAGAGCTGATCTTAAACCACATGCACCACGTATTGAAACTATGGATATTCCTAAAGATTTAATAGGTGCTGTTATTGGACCAGGTGGTAAGATTATTCAAGGAATACAAGAACAGACTGGTGCAACAATCACTATTGAAGAAGAAGATGGACACGGACACATTCAAGTTTCTGCATCAAGTAAAGACATTATTGATGCTGCAATGAATATAATTAGAGGGATTGTATCAATTCCTGATGTGGGTGAAGAATATGAGGCTACTGTGAGATCGGTTATGCCTTATGGTCTTTTTTGTGAATTCCTTCCAGGTAAAGATGGATTACTCCATATTTCTGAAATAGATTGGAAGCGCATAGAAAACATTGAAGATGCTGGATATAAAGAAGGAGATAAAATAACAGTTAAACTGGTTGATATTGATCCACGTTCAGGTAAATTCAAACTTTCAAAAAAAGCATTATTACCAAGACCTGAGTAGGATGACTAAATGTACTTCTTACAAATTAAGATAGATGAAAATAAAAAAGTGTCCAATATGTTTTGGGCACTTTTTTTGTGCACATCTATTATAAGTGTGAAAAGCATTCAATACCATACTCTCGTATTTGAATCATTTTACTGGTATCCACAATTTCAGTAGTAAGAATAGTTTCCTTAATAAAACAAGTATAAAATAACGATATCAATTAGAAGAGGTTTCTTGCATCGATAAATACGAGGAACATTGAGTTGTCTGATAACTTGATGAAGAAATATTGTTTTTTATTGGTGTCCGCTAAAAGTTAGAAAAGGGCATAACGCATCTCTCAATCACCGATGAATAGGTGAATGAGAGGTGTGTTTTTATTTCCAAGCCCCCCTTAATCAAAAAGTGATGGCTGCTTTGGCGGTCTTATGACTTTATCAATCATCACGTCCCAATCTTCCTCGGGATACTCAAGGATGCTTTTATAGTTTACATAGTACATCATAAGAATCCTTATCATTGTGGCTAATCCCGAGAAACTCCAAGACCTCTTCACGCTACACTTAATCAGCATTAGCAGCAGATT